>JAEYUH010000139.1 GCA_023432725.1 Actinomycetes bacterium
CGGGACGCCGCTGCTGGAGTTGGGCGCCGAGCCCGAACTCGCGGTCGTCGACCTGGATCTGGCATTGGTCGACGAGGCGCGGGAGCGGCTCCCCGTCCTGCGTCACGCGCGACGGTTCTGAGGGTCGGAGCTCCAGGGCTTCCGAATGGTCGCTTGGATATCGTTTTCTCACAAGCCACTGCGACACCACTAGTCACAGGCGCCTGTGGATAGTGCTGGTTCGCTGTGGACAACTCCTGGTCGCTCTTTCCGAGGGCCCGGCGCTGTGCCAGACTGGCGCGCACTCCCACCCCTGGAGCAGCAATGACCGGTTCGACGCGTTCTTTCGTCGCGACCCTCGCGGCGGTGCTCCTGCTTGCGGGCTGCCAGCCGTCCAGCCCTGTCGAACCGACGCCGTCCTCGTCGCCCGCCTCACCGTCCCGTGCACCGACGCCCACGTTCTCGTGCACGCCGGAGGCGGGCGGCGAGGAGACGCCGTGCAGCCAGGCCGAGTACGACGAGATGAAGGCCAAGGACAAGCTCTACGCCGAGGCCGAGGCGGTGTTCCGGGAGTACTTCGCAGAGAACATCCGAATCAGTCGGGCAGGTGGGGTTCAGGAGCCAACCGACGTGCTGCTGAGGACAACCTCCGGCTCGGTGCTGGAGAACCTCATGGAGGTCTTCAAGAACATGGCAAAGCGCGGGGTCGCCGCCAGAGGGCACGACCCGACCCTGTCGGTTGAGCGAGCAGCAGGGCTGTCGAGGGAGGGATCGATTGTCGCGTTGCAGGTCTGTGCCGATGCCAGCGGCTGGAGCTTCTACCAAGGCGACGAGTTGGTTTCACGCGGCCGGCCAGCCGAGGAACGCGTCTACTTCAGACGTCTCGATGGCCTGCTCAAGATGTCGTTCTCGGAGGGGAAGTGGGTGGAGAAGTGCGCGTGACCTCATTAGTCACGGCAGCTGTGGTGACCTTCGCAGCACTAGCTATGGCAGCCTCGGGCGCCTTCGCGGACGATGCATCTGTCGGTGCGGAGGACGGCTACGTCGAGGGCGTGTACGTGTCTGGTGATCAACCGAACGGCAACGATCGGGATCGGACAACCGGCACCAAGAACCGGCCGCGGCAATCGGTTGAGGAAGCCGAGGATCCCGGGCCGGTCACGAACTGCGACCGAGGTTCCGACGGCGAACTGCTGACTCCGTGGGACTGCCCGGCCGAGCCCGTGGATGTGATGGATCACGCGACCGCGGAGGCGCTGGCCCGCCGCATCGTGGTGCGACTCCAACTCCCCACTCCGACCCCGGAGTTCGGGCCCGATCCGAGCGCCAACGAGTGGGACATGGCTGCCGTCGGCTACCCGCTGTGGCTGTGGACCGAGGGCCCCGAGACCGTCCGCAGCAGCGTGTCCGCCTACGGGCTCACCTTCACGCTCACGGCGCGCTACCGCTCGACGACCTTCGAGATGGGTGATGGCAAGACAGTGCGCTGCACCGACACCACTGCCTACCGCAGCTCGGTCCGTCCGGGCACCGAGTCGCCGACCTGTGGCTACACCTACCTCCAGGCGGCTCGTGGCGACGGCGACTACACGGTCACCGCCACCACCCACTGGGACATTGCCTGGAGCGTGGCCGGCTTCTCGGGCACCCTCCCCGGTACCCACCGCGCCGACCGCGACCTCCCCGTCGGGGAACTCCAGGCCATCGTCGTCCGTTAGCCGACTCCGACCGCCCGACCCTTCCCGCAGAATCCGGTTCCCTGAGGCCTCGTAGGCGCACATGCGCCTCATGCGGGCTGTGGGAACCGGATTCTGTGGAGAGCTGCCGGAATACGGCGCCGAGCCGAGTAGGTATCCACAGCCAGCCGACTCCGGTGATCCATCGGCCGGCGGATGCCAAGACTCCCGGCATGACCACTCCCAACTTCGGCGTCGCCAGGTTCTCCCAGCTGCTCGACACCGGTCTGACGCGCCAACAGGTCGACGAGCTCGTGTCCGTGGGGCGCCTCGTCAGGGTTCGGCGCGGCTGGTACGCCCTCCCCTCGGCGCACCCCGATGCGGTGCGGGCCGTAGCCGCGGGCGGAGCCCTCACCTGTGTCTCGGCGCTCGGTCGGCACGGGGTCTGGGTTCCTCCCACCTCGGACCTCCACCTCCGCACTTCCGAGCATCACCGGTCCACAACACTTCAACCGGGCATGAAGCGCTGTCGCAGTGGCCGCGCGGCGCCGCGGTACGCGGTCGACCCGCTGCCGGTCGCGCTCATTCCCGCGATGGCCTGCCTCGATGACGAGGGTGTCGTGGTCGTGCTCGACTCCGTCCGGAACCTGCGCCTCCTCACCCTCCAGGACCTGATGGCGTTCGCCCACGATCAGTCCGAACGCGTCCGCCGGTTGCTCTCACTCACCGTCTCGAACAGCCAATCGGGTACCGAGTCGATGGTCCGCTACCGGCTCTGGCAGCATCGCGTCAGGGCGCGACCGCAGGTCACCATTCCCGGCGTCGGCCGGGTAGACCTGCTGGTCGGGGATCGGCTGGTGCTAGAGATGGACAGCCATGCGCACCACACCGGGATCGCCAACTACACCCGCGACCGAGAGCGTGACCGGGCGCTGGTCCGGCTCGGCTACCTCGTGGTGCGGCTCACCTACCACCAGGTGGTGAGCGATTGGGAGGCCGTCTGGCCCGACCTCCAGTCACTGATCCGGACCGAGCGGCACCGCTGGACCCGCAGAATCCGGTTCTCTGAGCCCGCGTGAGGCGGATGTGCAGCCACAGGGGCTGTGGCGACCGGATTGTGCGGGGCAACAGCCCCTGAACGGGTCGGGTACAGTTGGTGGTGGTTCCCCGCGCGGCGGTACCTCGCCCAACTCCCCCAGGGTCGGAAGACAGCAAGGGTAAGTGAGCTCTTCCGGGTGCGCGGGGGCCTTTTCCTTTCCCGCAGTCGGCAGCCCGCCCGCAGGAGCCGCCCGCTCGTTACGCTGGCCGTGAGAGCCCGTGCGCGAAGGGGGGTCCGGTGTCCCTGTTCGACCAGCAGCCGATGGGGCCGATCCCGGCCCGGCGCCCGATCCTGCTGCCGCCCGACCCGGAACTCGAGGCAGCCACCGACGACCCGGTGAGCGCCCAGATCGACCTCGTCGGACCGCTCCCGCCCGAACTCGCGCACGCCACCGCGATGCCGCCGCACCCCCGCGCCGCCGAACGGTCGCTGCGCGCCCTCCTCGGAATGCTGCTGCTGGCCGGGTTCCTGCCGGGGCTGGTCGTGGGGATAGCGATCTTCATTCCCGATGGCACTCAGATGTACCTCCCGCGGGTGATCGCATTCGGCACCGTCCTCGCCATCACGGCGCTCGCGGGCGTGGTCTGGCAACTCCGCAATCGCCGCCGGCCGCCCCACTGATCCCAACCGTCCCACCGCCGCCGCGGGCCGCCCGGAAGCGTCGCGACTGTCCGCGCCACCCCGTAAGGTTCACCCCGTGGACGAGCGCGACGACGACCTGTTCGAGGAGGAGCCGGAGCTCCTGGTGCAGGACGGCCCGAGCCTGTTCGAGGAGCCAGACGACATCCCGGTGGCCGATCTCCCCAGCGAGGGCACGCTGAGCGGCCGCTCCCAGGACGAGGTGACGGCCTCGCTGATGGAGGCGGTCGACGCCCGCCGCAACACCGCCGAGCCGATGAGCCGGCCGGACACCCCCCTGGCGCTCTACCGCCGCTACCGCCCCGACACCTTCGCCGAGATCATCGGGCAGGACCACGTCACCGAGCCGCTGCAGCGCGCCCTGGTGAACAACCGGGTCAACCACGCCTACCTGTTCTCCGGTCCGCGTGGCTGCGGCAAGACAACTTCGGCGCGCATCCTGGCCCGCGCCCTGAACTGCGCCAAGGGCCCCGCCCCGGTGCCGTGCGGTGAGTGCCAGTCCTGCAGCGACCTGGCCCGCGGCGGCCCCGGCTCGATCGACGTCATCGAGATCGACGCGGCCTCCCACGGCGGCGTGGACGATGCCCGCGACCTGCGCGAGCGGGCCTTCTTCGCCCCCGTCCACAGCCGCTACAAGATCTACATCGTCGACGAGGCCCACATGGTCACCCAGCAGGGCTTCAACGCGCTGCTCAAGGTGGTCGAGGAGCCGCCGCCCCACGTGAAGTTCATCTTCGCGACCACCGAGCCCGACAAGGTGCTGGGCACCATCCGCTCCCGCACCCACCACTACCCGTTCCGGTTGGTGCCCCCCAAGGTGCTGTCGTCCTACCTGGCCACGGTCTGCGCGGCCGAGGGCATCGCTGTCGAGCCCGCCGTGCTGCCGCTGGTGGTGCGCGCCGGCGCCGGCTCGGTGCGTGACTCGCTGTCGGTGCTCGACCAGTTGCTGGGCGGGGCCGGTGAGGACGGGGTCTCCTACCGGCAGGCGACCGCGCTGCTGGGCTACACCCCCGACGCGCTGCTCGACGAGATCATGGACGCCTTCGCCGCCGGCGACGCCCACGGCGTCTTCGCCGCCGTCGACAAGGTGATCGAGGTCGGCCA
>JAEYUH010000178.1 GCA_023432725.1 Actinomycetes bacterium
CCCAGGTGGTGGGAGCGCAGCAGCAGCCGTGAGGTCCGCAGCGATTTCGACCTGCCCGTCAGCGGCGCCTGCTCCACCTCGCGGCTGAGTTCGACCACCCCCACCTTCAGGTTGCGGGCGAACGGCATGAGCATCAGCAGCACACCGAGGGCGAGCACGGTGACCCGGATGGTGTCAGACTCCGGCCCCGGCAGCACACCCCACAGCGCGAGGGACGCGATCACGATCCCGACCGCGAAGAAGACGAGGTTCTGCAGGAACCGGGTCCAGCGCGACCACCGGTAGCCGATCATCAGCATCGCCAGCCGGGAGGCCTCGTCGGCGTCGGGCAGGTGGCGCAGCTGGTGAAGCAGCCGTCGCGGGCCGGTGCGCGGCTTGCGGCAACACGTCCGCGTGATCCCCCGCAGGTGCTGCAGCAGGGCCTGGGCGTCGTCGATCAGCTTGGCGTCGGCCCGCAGCCCGAGGCGGTCCATGCTCTCCTGGGCAAGGATCGCGGCGTGCAGGCCCCGACGGCAGATCTCGGTGTACAGCCGCGGGGTGAGCGGCTCGGAGCCCACCCCGTCCGGACGGGCGCCGGTGCGCAGGTACTCGCGGATCGCCGCGTGCGTGTCGGCCACCTGGCGGTAGTCGGCCACCGCAAGCATCAGCTGCTGGACGTTCTCCACCGAGCCGGTGTCGCCGTCGTCCTCGGCCATCGCCAGGGCCGCCTCGAACTCCGCCTCCGCCTGCACGGTACGGGCCAGGACGTGCCCCCCGACCGCCTCGGTGATCGCCATCGACTCGCGCAGCGCAGCCTTGTACTCCCCGGCGATCAGGTAGGCCTGGGCGTCCAGCACCCTGATGTCGAGGTCGTGCCGGCGCTGCGGGACCACCTCCTCGAGGAGGCGGCGGGCAGTCAGGTCGAACCCGTTGCGCAGCGCCAGCATCGCGGCCAGCACCTTCACCGTCCACGGGTCCTCGGGCGTGATCGGGTCGGCCTTCAGCATCCGGCTGGCGCTGTCGTCGTCGCCGGCCAGCAGCGCCAGCCGCAGCTTCTGCCGCGGGCTGACGGAGTCGTCGGCCCGTGACAACAGCTGCCGGGCCGCGGCCTGGCCGCGGTACCGCGCGGCCGAAGGCGGCCCGAAGGCCTCCTTGCGGTGCCGCGGCGAGGCGACCAGCCCGAGGTCGTCGGGGCTGTGGCCCCACTGGTTCGCCACCCACAGGCAGGCCTCGGCGTAGGTGGTGTCGTAGGGGGTGGCGGTGTCGAGTTCCTTGAGCCGGTCGAGGATCTCCTCGGCCTCCGCGCGATCCACCAGCAGCAGCCGGACGCGCAGGATCGAGCGCTGCAGGCCGGGCTCGAGCTTGGTCTCGTCGACAGCCTGCGAGGCACGCAGATGCTCCCAGCCGGAGGCGTACCGACCCTGCTGGGCGTCCAGCCGGTAGGCGAGCAGGTGGTAGGTGTGGCGCCAGTGGTCGGGGCTGGCCGCCTCGATGCCGGGAGACGGCCACAGTTCGCCGTGGAAGGGCCTGCCGTCGAGGGCGGCGAGCGTCGCCTCGCAGGCCCGGTCGGCCTCGGTGAACCGGCCGACCTCGGTCATCGCCTGCACCCACCGCGACCTGTCCTCGAGTTCGAGGTCGCGCTCGTCCCTGCCCCACTCCGCCGCCAGTTCGTCGAACCGTGCGACGGCGGTGGCGAAGTCGTCGAGTTCGCTGGCCGCCACCGCGGAGACCAGGACGGCGTCCGCGCTCGCCTCGACCTGGGCGATCAGGTCGAGGGCGAGGCCGGGGTTCTCTCCGGCCAGCAGGTCGGCCGCCAGCAGTGTCGACTCCGGCCCTGCGGCCGCGAAGCGCACCAGCGCCTGCTCGAACTCGCGGTAGCTGCCGATCGGGGAGCTCGCCTTGCGCCCGGCCCGGTAGAAGCGGCTCAACAATCCTATGATCCGGGTCCCCTCCGCGTCGTTGCGCGGCCCCGGCTGCACCATCCGCAGCGCCGTCCCCCAGGCCTGCCGGGCCAGGTCGGCGTCCTCGACCTTCCCGGTGGACGCCGCCCGCTGCCACAGCTCGGCGGCGACGAACTCGACGATGTCCTGGTCGTCGGGGAAGTCGTCGGCCAGTCGCTGCAGCTCGCCGGGCTCCTTCGGCAGCGCGGCCGTCCGCAGCGAGGCCACCCACTCCCGCGCGTCCTGCGGCTCGAGCCCTCCGAGTTCCCGCAGGCGGGCGAAGGTGGCGTCGGCGGTGCGAAAGTCCTCTTCCAGCAGGCTGTGGTGGGCTGCCGCTCGCAGCGCAGCGATGTCGGCGGCCGGTCCCGGCGCAGTCATGGCTCCTCCCCCGACCGATTCTGCGGGGGAGCGGCGCCCGGCGGCAGACGCAAGAATTGCCACCGCAGGTGGTCGCGCCGCGCGCAATTCTTCGATTCCGTCCCGCGCCCTCGCGGGCTCGGCGAGAATGGCGCCATGATCCCCATCGGGGGCGGCACTCCCCCGCCGTGCTCCGAGTGCCACCTGATCCACACCCACATCGAGCGGGTGCTCGGGCCGTCGGCGCCTGATGACTGGCTGTCGGTGTCGCACGGGGAGCGCCTGGAGGCCGAGCACACCCCTGACATCTGCATCTTCACCGACGGCGGCCGGACGCGGCACTTCGTGCGTGGCCACGTGCAGCTGCCGGTGATCGAGGGTGAGCCGCCGGTGTTCGTGTGGTCGGTGTGGGTGGAACTGGACGAGGAGTCGATGGAGGTCGTGGCCAGGACCTGGTCCCATCCCAACCGGGCGGCGACCGCACCGATGACGGGCTGGCTCGCGAACGAACTGCCCTACGAGCAGCCGACCCGCGGCCTGGCGGTCACCGTCCACACCCGCGACCCCGGCCTGGCACCGCTGCTGATGGTTTCGGAGGACCACACGCTCGGCATCGAGCAGCGCGAGGGAATCTCGC
>JAEYUH010000191.1 GCA_023432725.1 Actinomycetes bacterium
CCGGTGGTGGAGTCCTTGGCGGTCTGCCCCTCGGCCTCGGCATTGATCTCGGCCCCGAGCAGCACCGCGTAGCTGGTGATCCACAGCCACAGCAGCATCACCACCACGCCGGCCAGCGCGCCGTAGGTCTTGGCGTAGCTGCCGAACATCGTGACGTAGAGCGAGAACCCCACGCTGGCCAGCAGCCACAACACGGTTGCCACCGCGGCGCCCACCGACACCCAGCGGAACTTCGGTGGCTCCCGGTCGGGCGCCACCCGGTACAGGACGGCGAGCGCCACCATCACCAGCAGCGCGACCAGGATCCAGCGGGCCGCCTCGATCACCCAGCGCCAGGCACCCTGGTCGAGCCCGAGGGCACCCATCACGATCGGGACGCCGGCCACAAGGGCGAAGACCAGCAGCATGAACACGACGGCCCCGATGGTGAGCCCGAGCGCCAGCAGCTTCTCCTTCACGAACCCGCGATGGCGCTCCTCGTCGTAGGCGATGTTGATCGCCGTCACCAGGTTGCCGACGCCACCGGACGCGCTCCACAGCGCCACCAGCACGGTGAGTGCGAGGCCCCAGCCCAGCCCCTGGGCGGGCGCCGAGGTGAGTTCGCGCAGTTGGGTCTCCAGCAGCGCCCTGGCTTCCGGAGGCAGGGCGGCGGTGAGCCTGCCCATGTGCTCGGAGATCGTGGCCGGCTCGGCGACCAGTCCGTAGATCAGGGTGAGCGCGATCAGGGCGGGGAACAGGGCCAGGAAGCCGAAGAAGGCCACCCCGGCCGCCAGCATCGGCACCTGGTCGGCGGACGCTTCCTTCCAGCCGCGCACCGCGATCTGCCACCAGCCCCTGGGCGGGATCTCGGTCGGGCTGTCAGCCTCGACGCCGGGGACGGCGCCTGCTGGCGGCGAGCTGGGTGAGTTCGACATACCGCTGCGTTACCCCGTCCCGCCGCCACGACACCCGGCCCGCCGTCGGGTGGGAGGAAGCCTTCGGCGCTGGGTACTGAGGGACCGTGACGCGACTACGGCGGGTGTCCCCGGCCTCGCCCGGGTGGACGCGGCAGCGTTCTGGACGCGGCTTCCGCTACCTGGACGCGGCAGGAGCGCCGCTCGGGCCCGACGAGGTCGAGCGGATCAAGGCTCTCGTCATCCCGCCGGCCTGGCGCGAGGTGTGGATCTGCCCGTACCCGAACGGGCACCTGCAGGCGACCGGCATCGACGTGGCAGGGCGCCGCCAGTACCTGTACCACCCCGTGTGGCGGCAACGCCGCGACGAGCTGAAGTTCCAGCGGGTGGCGACCGCGGCGCACCGGCTGCCCGCCGCGCGGCGCCGGATCGCCGCCGACCTGGCGCTGCCGGACGTACCGCTGGAACGCGCCGCGGCCACCGCCGCCCGCCTGCTCGACCTGGGCGCCTTCCGGATCGGCAACGACTCCTACGCCGACACCAACGGCTCCTTCGGCCTGTCCACGCTTGAGCGCCGCCACCTGCGCCGCTCGGGCGACATGCTGACCTTCCGGTTCAACGGCAAGTCGGGCATCGAGCACTTCGTCACCATCGAAGACCCGGACGCGGTGCTGGCCATCGAGGCGATGCGGGCCCGCCGCGGCAGCGCCCGGCTGTTCTCCTACCGTGGCGCAGCGGGCTGGTCCGACCTCAGCGCGGGCCACGTGAACGCCTACCTCGCCGAGTTGTTCGGCGGCGACTTCACCGCCAAGGACTTCCGCACCTGGCACGCGACGGTGCTGGCCGCCCGTTGTCTGGCGGTGACCGGACCTGTGGCCACGGCGACGGCACGCAAGCGGGCCGTCAGGGCTGCCGTCGTGGAGGTCGCCGGGTACCTCGGCAACACCCCGACCATCGCGCGCAGCTCGTACGTGGACCCGCGGGTGATCGACCTGTACGAGTCGGGAACCACGCTGGCGGACGCGCTCGGGCGGACGGGTCCGCGCCGGGCCTCCCAGACCGCCCTCGAGCGGGCCCTGCTCACGATCCTCGCCGACAGCTGAGGTCACGCCAGCTCGGCGAGGACTGTCGGCAGCTCCTGTACCACGTCGCTGGGCAGGAACCCGAGGCGCCCGATCCGGGCCGCCAGCCGGTCCCCGGCGGCGGCGTGCAGGAACTTCGCCCAGCAGGCGGCCTGCGCCGGCTCCGCCCCCCGGGCGAGGAGGCCGCCGAGCACCCCGGCGACCACGTCGCCGCTGCCCGAGGTGGCGAGGCCGGGATTGCCGGCGCCGACCCGCCAGCTGCTGCCGTCCGGAGCCACCACGAGGTCCTGGCAGGCGACCACGGCTGAGTACCGGGCGGCGATCTCGACCACGTCGCCGCCGGGGTCCGCGGCGAGCTCCCTGCCGAGCAGCCGGCCAGCCTCCGACTCGTTGGGCGTCAGCACGGTCCTGGCACCGAGCCCCGGCGGCAGACCGCCGAGCTCCGGCAGCGCGCCGAGCGCGAAGGCGTCCACCACCAGCCGGGTCTGGCCTCCCAGCAGCGGCAGCACGGCCTCGACGACCCGGGTCACCAGGTCGGGGTTGTCCAGGCCGGGTCCGAGCACCACGGCGTCGGCAGTCTCGAACCAGTCGGCCAGCGCCGGCAGACCCTCGGGCAGCACCGACCCGTCGGGATCGGCGGCCAGCCCCGCCACCGCCGCCTCGGGGGTCACCACCGCCAGCGGCACGGCGGCCGGTTCGGCGACCGCCAGCCGCAGCTGGCCGGCACCCACCCGCAGCGCTGCGATCCCCGCCAGCCGAACCGCGCCGGGGGTCCGGGCCGCGCCGCCCACCACCACCACCTGACCGCGGGCGTACTTCGAGCTCCCCGGTTCGGGCAGCGCCCAGTCGCGCAGCAACCGTGGGGTGACCTCCACCGGCTCAGTGGGCGACATCGGGCTCACCGCCGTGCTGGGTGACCGGGGCGCCGCCGTGCACCAGGTGCCGGACGTCGTTGTAGCTGCTGAGCCGCCAGCCCGCACCCTGGTCGTTCTCAAGGATCGTCAGCGAGGCGTTGCGGACGGGGTCGACGGCCCCGATCTGCAGCACGGCGTGCTCGTCCAGCGGCTCGAGGATGTAGCGCACCAGCATCACCACGGCGTCATGCCCGAACAGCACCACCCGGTCGGCCCGGGTGGCGGCCGGAAGCTCGGCGAGGAAGGCCCGCAGCCGCAGCGCGACGTCCGCCCAGGACTCGCCCCCGGGCGGCCGATGGTAGAACTTGCCCCACCACTGCCGCCGCTTCGCCTCCAGCGGGAACCGGCGGGCCACCCCCTCGCGGGTGAGCAGGTCGAGCACTCCGAGTTCGCGGTCGCGGAGCCGCTCGTCCACGAACACCGGCAGCCGCCAGCCGGCCGCCCCGACGGCGAGCTGGGCGGTCTGCAGGGCGCGAAGGTAGGGCGAGGACCACACCGCAGTCGTGGCGTCGTCTGGTTGCAGCTGCGCCAGTCCGTGGCCGAGCGCGGTCGCCTGCTCGAGGCCGACCGGGGTGAGCGGGACGTCCGGGTCGCGCTGCGGGATGTCGAGGGTCTCGGCGCCGGCCAGCCGGGCTGCGGCGGCGGCGGCATTGCCTGCGCTCTCGCCGTGGCGCACCAGCACCAGCTGCCTGACCATCCCGCACCTCCCTCGGGTTGAGTGTTCCCCGGCCGGCGGCGGCCGAAACCGGCACGGTGTGGCGTCGCCCGGTCGGGCGTCAACCTGCCCGCAACACCGAGCCCAGCCGGGCGCGCCGCCAGCGGCCAGTGCTCACTGCCGCCGCCAGCCGGGCAGCCACCCCGAGTCCGAGCGGGAGCGCGACCAGTCGCCAGTCGACGACGGGACGCGGCACCACCCTGCCGCCGGTCAGCAGAGCCAGGTCGAGCGCGCCCACCAGCAGCACCGCCAGGCCCGCGCCCACCACGAGCCCCACGGCGCTCGCCACGACCGCGGGTACGGCGGTCTCCAGCCAGGCCACCCTGGCGGCCGTCGGCCGTGGGGTGCCGAGCACCCGGAGCTTCGCGGCGGCGCGGCCGCGCTCCTCGGCGCCGGTGGCGACCATCAGCACCACTGCGAGCGCCGCGAGCGTCGCCGAC
>JAEYUH010000202.1 GCA_023432725.1 Actinomycetes bacterium
TGCTGCTCGAGCGCGCCAAGGCGCATCAGGCTCATCGGCGTTTGCATCGTGAACACCAGGTCGACATCCGAGCCCTCGTGATCCTCACCGGTCGCGACCGAGCCGAACACACGCACATGGCTTCCCCCTGCCTGCGCCACAAGCCGGCGGATCTCGCCGGCGTGGGCACGCACCCGCCGGGCGCGCGGCGAGGTGCCATGGAAGCGCAGCAGCCGGGATACCTCAGGCTGGCTACGCCCGATCGCCGCGGCGATCTGGGTCTGGGTCATCCCATCCGCGGCAGCCTGGCGCACCGCCCGCACCAAATCCGCGCGCGCACGGGCTATCGCGGCGTCGGAGCGACGCGCAACCTCCGACAGAGACGCAGTCACGCTCCAACTATAGCAAGAGCTATACAGCGCGATGATGCCGCGTGCCGATCAGAATCCGGTGCTGCCGGGAGGGGTTGGTCTCGGCGGCGAGGGTTGCTTCGGCTTGGGTGAAGCTGACGACGAGTTTGGCGTGCCAGGTTGCGAGGTCGATTTGAGGGTTGCCAAGGTGATGTCGCGGCCGAGCTGGTCGTATTGGTGGGTCAGCCAGTTCCGACTCGCGGTGGCGTCGGACCAGGTGAGACCGGCGGGGGCGGTGACGCCGGCTCGGTTCCTCTAGGCTCAGGGAATGGCCACCCCACGCGACGAGTTGATCAAGATCCTGGCCGAGGCGGACCCTGTCCGGCTCATCGCGGAAGGCGGGCCTCCGGACACTTACGCAGCCGAGGCAGACGCGATCCTCGCCCTGAAGGGCGTCCCGACGCTGACCGAGATCACCGGCGTCTTCGCCGTCAGCTTCAGCGAGCCAGGCGCGTGCACCCGCGAGACCGCTCGATGGATCGCCGAGGAGATCGCGCGTCGAGCCGGCTGAGAGCGCGGGTGTCCGCCACCGCGCAGGTCGCCCGCACCGAATCACTCCCCGGTGTTGGCCAGCTTCGGCCGGACGCCGATGATGAGACGTACCTCTGCACCTGCGATGCCGGCCGCAGGCGGCCCGCGGTGTGTCACAGACGCCATCCGGTCAGGCGACTGCTTCGTCGGCGGGTGGGTCGAGTTGCCAGCCGGCTCCGGTCCAGCGCGCGGTGAGGGTGGCGGCGTGGGCGTTCAGGCCTGAGGACCAGATCTGGCCACGGGCGGTGACCAGGTCACCATGGGACGAGGCGGTGGAGAACTCGATGAGGAAGCCGTCGGTGAAAGCCAGATCCTTGATGACGCCCTGCTCTTCAAGTTGCTCCCGGGTGGCGTCGATGATCTGGTGGTGGCCGTAGCGGGGATCGGCCTTGAGCGCCTCGACGAGGCGGGACGGTTCGGGGAGGCCCGTGCTGGCGGCGTCGATCGCGAAGGTCGTGGCGGGAATGGGTTGTTCGCCGTAGAACCACCCGACGATCAGCTGGTATGCGTCGACATGGTCGGGTTCACGGGGTGCGCCGCAGCCTGCCACGACGATCAGGCACGCGAACATGCCGAGCCACAGCCGCCTCACGGTGGACAGCTTCCACACCTACAGCAACGTCATCTCTTGTGGCTCGACCAGGACACCGGAGGCTGTGGGCAGGTCACTCGGCATGACACGGTAGACGCGCTTGCCGCGGGCCTCGGCGAGGAAGTCGACGGGGGAGCCGTCGAGGTAGTGGACGGCCGCGCCGTCGTCGGCCGCGTAGCCGGCCGGCAGGGCTCCGGAGGCGACAGCGTCGGTGTAGACCGGCGCCCGGTCGGCCTCCCCGTCGAAGTGCGGGCAGAAGCTGCCACTGACCAGCCCTAGCCCGCCCCGCCAGGCGCGCAGGTCACCGAAGGAGTCGGTGATGCAGCCCTCGTACCAGCAACTGCCCCCGGCCGAGACCCCGGCCAGCACCACGTCGCCGGCCGCGGCTCGCGCCCGGATCGCGTCCGACACCCCGTGGGCATCCCACAGCGCTATCAGGTTGACCGTGTGGCCGCCGCCGACCAGGACGATGTCGGCCTCGGCGAGCCGGGAGACCGAATGGGCCGACCCGCCCTCCCACAGGCTCAGCACCATGGTGCGCACCCCGAGCGTGCCGTAGGAGAGCAGGAAGCGGTTGATGTACTGCGGGTCGTCGGCCGAAGCGGTCGGTGCGAAGCAGACCAGCGGCGCCCGCTTCCCGGACAGCTCGAGCAGGTACCGGTCGAGGTTCGTCGGGGCGCCGAACTGCGACATCGAGAAGCCGCCGCCACCCATTGCGACGATGTGCGTCGTCATGGCCCCATCTTGGCAGAGCCGAGCCCCGCCGCGGCCGGTCGCGCAGGATCCGGCCACAGGCCTTCGTCGCAGGCTCACGCAGTGCCAGACTCGACGGAATGCAGGCACCAGGCGACTTCGAACTGACGATGGACGAGCTCAGGGCGGTGGCGGGGTTCGCCCTCCGCTGCGCCGAGCCGGCCCAGGTGGTGTTCACCAGGATGTGCCCCGACGATCCGCGGCCGGCCGCCGCCCTCGCCGCGGCGCGCGACTTCGCGGAGGGGGCGCCCCGCTCCCGGCTGCAGCGCACCGCGGCGGTGGCTGCCCACAGGGCGGGGAGGGAGGCACCATCGCAGGCCGCAGGGCACGCCGCCACCGCGGCCGGCGACGCAGCCGCAGCGGCCTATCTGCACCCGCTCGCGAACCCGACCCAGCTGCGCCACCTCCTCGGCGCCGCCGCGCACGCCGCCAGAGCTGTGGAACTCGCCGCCGGCGATGATCCGGTGGTGGCCGAGTATGCGCTCACCGCCGCGGCGAAAGCCGCCACCCCCGGGGTGCTCGACGTGCTCGGCCGCTATCCGAGGGCGCCCCGGGGCCGTAGCCGGGTGGCCGTGCTGCTGCGGCGGCTGGACAGCCTGCTGCGCGACCCTGCGCCCACGCCGCGGGTGGTGGACGACCCGGGGCCCTTCTTCCACGGCACGAGGGCCGACCTGCGTCCCGGTGACCTGCTCACCCCCGGCCGGCAGTCCAACTACGGCTCCCGGCGGCAGGCCAACCATCTCTACGTCACGGCCAGCCGTGAGGGTGCCCCGCTGGCGGCCGCGCTGGCCCGCGGCGAGGGACGTGAACGGGTCTACCGCGTCGAACCGCTGGGCAGGATCGAGGACGACCCGAACCTCACCGACAAGCGCTTCCCCGGCAACCCGACCCGCTCCTACCGCACCACCGAGCCGGTCCGCGTGGTGGAAGAGGTGCTCGACTTCACCCCCGCCTCACCCGACCTGGTCGCGAAGCTGCGGGCGCGGACCGCCGAGTTGGCATGGCTCGGGATCGAGGCGATGGACTGACAGCGCTCAGCGACCGGCGCGCGCTTCGAGTGCCGCCGCGTCGAGGATGAGGATGCTGCGAGCCCCCGCCGCCTCCAGGACGCCGTCCCGGGTGAGCGCGGCCACCGCACGGCTGAACGACTCCGGCGTCGTCCCGAGGTAGGAGGCGATCGCCTTCCTGGGCAGCGGCAGCCGCACCACAGGACGTCCAGCCGCGTCCCTTTCGGCGGGCAGGTCGAGCAGGTAGCCCGCCACCCGGGCGCCCACCTCCTGTCCCGTCACGGAGGCGAGTTGCCGGTCGGCCTCGGCGAGCCGGGCGCTGAGGGTCTGCAGCATGCGGAGCGCCACCCCCGGGTGCCGGCTGACGAGCCGGGCCAGGTCGGCGTGCGAGAAGGTGCACAACTGCGCGTCGGTGGCCGCCACCACGTCGTGGTCCGGCCGGGAACCGGACAGGAAGGCGTCCTCGCCGACGAAGTCCCCCTCGTCCAGCACCCTCACCACCTGCTCGCGGCCGTCCGGAGCGCGGTGGGTGAGCGACACCCGGCCATGATGGACGACCAGCAGCGTGCCGACCGGAGCGCCGGCTGTGTAGGCGACCTCCCCGCGGCGCAGCCGCACCGGACGGGCGAGCGCCGCCACCGCCGCCAGCTCGGGATCGTTCAGCCCCTGGAAGATCGGCACCCGGCGCACGCAGAGGTCGTCCGACTCGGTCACGGCTGCCTCCTCTCTGCGGGCTGCGTCGGCTTGATCCACGTCAAGGACTTCCGGACGGGGCCGTCCTACCGTCGCAGCGAACACACCCTACGAAGGAGTCAATCATGACCGTCCTGCTGCTGGCCGCGACCGCCCTCACCCTGGCCCTCGTGGTCCTGCTGTGGCCGCGGACCGCCGACGCGCACTGCGACACCATCGACGGCCCCGCCGTCGCCGACGGCCGTACCGCGCTCGAGACCGGCAATGTCAACCACGCGCTGAGGTGGGTGGGTCCCGACGCCGAGGCCGAGGTCACCGAGGTCTTCGGGTTGGCCACCCGCGTCCGCACCCTGGGAGGGGACGCCCTCACGGTCGCCGACCGCCTCTTCCTCGAGACGCTGGTCCGCCTGCACCGGGCGGGCGAGGGTGCACCCTTCGACGGGCTGAAGCCGTCAGGTACTCCCGTCGACCCGGTGGTGGCGGCCGCCGACGCCGCGATCGCCCTCGGCAGGATCGACCCCCTGGTCGGGCTGGTGGCCGGCGAGCGACTGCACGAGTTGGAGCACCGGCTGCAGCACGCCCTGGCCCTGAAGGACGTGCCGGTCGACGACGTCGAGGCGGGGCGGCGCTCCCTGGCCGCCTACGTGGCGTTCGTGCTGTACGCCGAGGGTGAGGACGACCACCACGGCGACCACGCCCTCGCGTCCGCCGGCCACCACCACCACTGACCGCCGTGGAGGTTCTGCTCGTGGCGCTGGTGGCGGCGCTCACCCTCGGGGTGGCGCGCCGCCACTGGTGGCTGACCCGGGTCCGCGGCTGGTCGATGTACCCGACGCTGCGGCCCGGAGACCTGGTGGTCACAAGGCCGGTCTACGGCCACGACGGCCTGCACCGTGGCGACCTCGTCGTCCTGGACGCTCCCGGCGGCCGTCGCGTCGTGAAGCGGATCGTCGGGCTGCCCGGGGAGGCGGTGCGGGTCACCCCGGGCGGGGTGAGCATCGGCGGGCAGCCGGTGACCGAGCCGTTCGTCAGCCTCCGGGGTGGGGGGTCGGGCAGCTTCCAGGTCCCACCCGACGGGTACGTCGTGCTCGGTGACAACCGGCGTCACTCCACCGACAGCAGGAGCTGGGACAACCCGTACCCGACAAGGGCCGCGATCCGGGGACGGGTGGTCGGGAGCCCGCTGGCCGCCCTGGTGCGGGGCGAGCCGCCGGGCCATGGACGATGATCGTCCGGCGACCCATACTGGACGCTCGGCGCGGCAGGCGAGGATGCGGAGGCACGGATGGCCAGGCTCGTGTGCGGGATGAACCAGTCCCTCGACGGCTATGTCGACCATGAGGCCTTCGGGCCCGACCAGGACCTGTTCCGCCACTTCGTCGAGGAGGCGCAGCAGCAGGCGGGCAGCATCTACGGCCGCCGCATGTACGAGGTGATGCGCTACTGGGACGACGACGACCCCGACTGGAGCAACGACGAGCGGGCCTTCGCCGACGCCTGGCGCCGCCAGCCCAAGTGGGTGGTCTCCCGCACCCTCACCTCGGTGGGCCCTAACGCCGAGCTGGTCGGCGACGGCCTCGAGGCGGCGGTCCGACGGATCAAGGCCGGGCACGAGGGTGAGATCGAGGTGGCGGGCACTCGCCTCGCGCACAGCCTGACCGGGCTCGGCCTGATCGACGAGTACCGGATCTACCTGCACCCCGTCGTGCTCGGCAGCGGCACTCCGTTCTTCGCCGGCCCCCGTCCGCCGCTGCGCCTGGTCTCGGCCGACCCGATGGGGGATGTGGTCCGGCTGGTCTACGTCCCGGCTTAGCGGCGGTCCGACCCCGCTACGCTGACGGGCGTGACGGCGACCATCGGCATCATCGGCGGCGGCCAGCTGGCCCGCATGATGCACGCCGCGGGGATCGGGCTCGGGCTGCGCGTCCGGCTGCTCGCTGAAGAGGCGGACGGATCCGCCGCCCAGGTGGTGGGCGACGTCACGGTGGGCGACTACACCGACCCGGCGACCGTCCTCGCCTTCGCCGCGGGCTGCGACGTCGTCACCTTCGACCACGAACACGTTCCGGCCGCGATCCTGCAGGAACTCGTGGCCCGCGGGATCGCCGTCCGGCCCGGTCCCGGGGCCCTGCTGCACGCCCAGGACAAGGTGGTGATGCGCGACCGGCTGTCCGCGCTGGGCATCCCGTGCCCCGCCTACCGCCTCGTCGCCGACCCGGACGAGCTCATCGCCTTCGGCGACGCAACCGGCTGGCCGGTGATCGCCAAGACCTCGCGCGGTGGCTACGACGGCAAGGGTGTCTGGAAGGTGGAGGACGCCACGCAGGCCGCCGTCCCTTTCGCCGGGCTGTCCGGAGGGGTGCGGATCCTGGCCGAGGAGTACATCGACTTCAGCCGGGAGCTGTCGGTTCTGGTCGCCCGCCGGCCCGGTGGCGAGGCGGTCGCCTACCCGGTCAGCGAGACCGTCCAGACCGACGGGATCTGCACCGACACCACCACCCCTGCGCCCGGCCTGCCCGC
>JAEYUH010000122.1 GCA_023432725.1 Actinomycetes bacterium
GTTGGGGTGGCGGTGGAGTTCCCGGCGCAGCAGCAGGGCCTGCGGCATCACCTCGGTGATGTGCGCCAGCAACTGCGCCAGCAGGTCGGAGGCGGTCGGCGTCGGCCAGGTCACAGCGCCATTCTGACCCATCCGGCCCGCGCCGCCGCGTGGGCGGACGGCGCGCCGGTCAGTCGCAGCTACCGCGAGCCCGCGGTCACCGGCTCGAACACCCGCAGCGTGACGTCCAGGTGGTCTGCCAGCCCCTCGGTCGGGACCTGCGGGTCGTGGAAGGCGTTGGGTCCCATCGCGACCAGGTCGGCGGCCTGCCCCGCGGTCAGCGAGACCGGGCTGCGCAGGCGGGCAGTGGCGCGGACATCGAAGAACTCCGCGGCCGCCGCGAGCAGCCGGTCCTGCTTGCCGGGCTCGATGCTGAGCAGCCCGTACCGGTCCCGGAGCACGGCCAGGTGGCCGGGGTTGGGGACGAGTACCAGCAGCCGACCTCCCGGAACCACCACCCGGGCGAACTCGGTCAGGTTGCGGGGGGCGAAGACGCTCAGGACGGCGTCCATGCAGTGGTCACGCACCGGCAGGGCGCGCCAGGTGTCGGCCACCACGGAAGCGATCCGCGGGTCTGTGCGGGCGGCGGCCCGCGCGGCGGCGACCGAGACGTCGAGGGCGACCCCCACGGCCCCCGGTTCGTCGGCGAGGGCGCGCCGCAGGTAGTGGCCGGTGCCCGCACCCACGTCGAGGATCCGCCGCGCGGGTCGGGCGTGGCCGGCGACGAGGTCGAGCAGCGGGTCGAAGACCCCCGAGTCGAGCACCCGGGCGCGGGCCGCGAGCATCGCGGGGGTGTCGGCGTTGCGGGGCTGCGGCCCGGCGAGCAGGTTGAGATACCCCTGCCTGGCGACGTCCCAGTGGTGGCCGGCAGGGCAGCGGACCCCGGCGGGGGACAGCGCCAACTCGCCGCCGCAGTGCGGGCAGGCGAGCAGTCCGGTCCCGGCTGCTAACGCCACCGGCTCACACCTTCGAGAACTGCAGCCCCCTGCCGTCCGGGCCGGTCAGCGTCAGGACGCCGCGGTGGTGCTGCACGGAGGTTGCGGCGCCGAGCAGTTCCAGGACGAGGGCCTCCTGCTCCATGACGCCCGGCTCGTTGCACATCATCTTGGTGCTGGCCAGGGCGTCCACGGCGATGGTGTCGCCGTCCAGGGTGTACCCGCCGCGGAAGGAGTTGCAGGCCTTTCCGGACATGCTGTCGGCCTCGAAGGCAAGGGTGACGGTGGTGCCCTCGGCGGGCGCGGTGATCGACGAGCCGTCCACCACGCCGCCCAGCAGCCAGGTGGTCCCTGCCAGCTCCAGGGGCGGGACCGGGCCGAGGGACAACACCACGCGGGCGGCCGGGTCGAGCAGTTCGAGCCCGTCGGCTGCAGGGCGTACCGAGGCGACGGCGGTCAGGGCTGCACCGAACGCGACCTCCTGCTCGGAGCGCCCGGCGTCGGTGCAGGCCATCATGGTCTGGGCTGCCGGTTCGATGGTCAGCGTGCTGCCGGAGAGCCGGTAGGTGGTGGTGAACAGGTTGCAGCCGTTGTCGCCGGTCAGCTCGCCGCCGCCCCCGAAGTTCATGGTCGGCTGGTAGTCGGCCAGGCTGGGTTCGCCGCCGATCGCCGTCACCACCCAGGACGTGCCGCGCAGCGAGGGTGCAGGGCTGGCGGGGACCACCGCCGTGCAGCCGCTCACCACAAGCACCACCAGCAGCGTCGCTGCCCCCAGCATCCTCATGCGTCCTCCTCGCGCGCGGCTGTTGTCCGCCTCGCCTTCACGTCCGACCTGATCAGGACGATGAGTCCCACGCCCGCCAGCGCGCTGAACAGGAACCATTGAATCGCATAGGACAAGTGGCTGCCCTCGTCGGCGGCGGGTGGGAGGACGGGAACGAGCCCGCCTTCCTGCGCCGGTGTGATCTCGAGCATCCCCAGGTAGCCGTCCAGCAGCGGGTACGGCAGGGTGGCCGCGATTGCCTCCGAGTTGACCAGGCGCACCTGGCCCTCGGTCGGGGTGACTGCCTGCTGGGGTCCCTGCTCATTGCGGCGGACGTGGCCCACGATGGTCACCTGCCCGGTCGGCGCGGGCGGTGCCGTGGTCGGGAAGTCCTCGCCGGGCGGGCGGAGGCCGAAGCCGCGGTTCACCAACAGATGCCTGCCGTCGGTGGTGCGCAGCGGGGTCAGCACCTCGTAGCCCGACTGGCCGGCCTGGCTGCGGTAGCGCACCACGAACTGGTGCTCGCCGTCGAAGCTGCCGGTCACGCGCACCCGTTGCCACTGGTCGGCCTCGACGATCACCGGCCCGAAGACCTGGTCCCACTCCTGCACGGGGGCGTTCTCGTGCACGGCGACCGCCTCGTTGCGCTCTCGGCGCTGCTCCAGCCGGTCCAACTGCCAGTAGCCGAGGTTCACGAAGGCGATCACAAGGGTCACCACGAACACCGCGAGCGCCACCCAGCGGGGCCACATCCTGCGCCCCGGCGCAGCGACGCCCATCGGCGCCTGCAGCAGCTTCACTCGTCCTCCTCCACCGATCCTGGCAGGGTCTGCGGGCTGGTCAGGGCAGGCCTCGCCAAGTCCGGTTCCTGCGGCGGGGCGGCGGGTTGGGCGCGCAGGTCGATCGCATTGGCGAGCATCACGGCGAACGCGGGAAGCACCGCCGCGGCGACCAGCAGCAGCAGGTTCCAAGGCAACGGGGTGATGGTCGCGGCGATGAAGCAGGCCACCCGGACGGCCATCGTCCACAGGTAGCGCCTCCGCCGTGCCCGGGTGTCGAGGGTGCGGCCGGGCCGGGCGCTGGTGATGACCGGCGCCCGCCGTCCCCTCTCCCGGTCACGAGCCACGACCCAAGCCTACGGCCCTGCCGGAGGCCTCTCGCGGGGGCGTGGACGGCGGCGGTATTCCTGCTCGTCAGCGGGTCCGTAGTTCGGGATGGAAGCGGTCACCCGCTACCGTTGCCGCCGTGACCCACTCTCCACCACGCACCGTCCTCGTCACCGGAGGCAACCGCGGCATCGGGCGCGCGGTCGTCGAACGCTTCCTCGCCGACGGTCACAAGGTCGCCAGCTTCAGCCGGGCGGGAGAGGCACCGGACGGCGCCCTCGGGATCGCCTGCGACGTCGCCGACCCTGCTGCCGTCGACGCCGGCTTCGCAGCCGTGGAGGCCGAGCTCGGACCGGTCGAGGTGCTGGTCTCCAACGCCGGCATCACCCGCGACACCCTCGTGCTGCGGATGAGCGAGGAGGACTGGGCGCAGGTGATGGACGTGAACCTCGCCGGCTCCTTCCGGGTCGCCAAGCGAGCAGCGAAGTCAATGATCCGCGGCCGCTGGGGCCGGATCGTCTTCACCGGGTCGGTGGTCGGGTTGTACGGCTCGCCCGGCCAGGCCAACTACTCGGCGTCCAAGGCCGCCCTCGTCGGGCTGGCGCGCTCGCTCACCCGCGAACTGGGCAGCCGCGGGGTGACAGCCAACGTGGTGGCGCCGGGCTTCATCGAGACCGACATGACGGCGGTGCTGAGCGACGAGCTGATCGCCAGGTACAAGGCGTCCACCCCCGCCGGCCGGCTCGGCAGGGCCGATGAGGTCGCAGCGGCGGTCGCCTTCCTGGCGTCGGAATCCGCGGGGTTCATCTCCGGGGCAGTGATCCCGGTCGACGGCGGCCTCGGCATGGGCCACTGAGGCAGAGGAGCAAGCTATGGGAATCCTGCAGGGCAAGAGCATCCTGGTCGCCGGCGTGACCATGAACACGTCCATCGGCTATCGGGTCGTCGAACTCGCCCAGGCCGAGGGCGCGACGGTGGTCGTCTCCAACTTCGGCAGGGCTATGAGCCTGACGGGGCGGATCCTCAAGCGCCTCGACCCGCAGCCTCCGCTGATCGAGCTCGACGTCAGCGACGACCAGCACCTGGCCACGCTCGCCGACCGGCTGAGCGAGCACGTCGACAGCCTCGACGGGGTCGTCCACTCGATCGCGTACGCCAACCCGGAGACCGCGCTCGGCGGCCGGTTCCTCACCACCCCCTTCCCCGACGTGGCGACCTCGGTGCAGGTGTCCGCCTACTCGCTGGTGAGCCTGACGATGGCGTGCAAGCCGCTGTTCGGCGAGACCGCGTCCGTTGTGGGCCTGACCTTCGACGCCCGCAGCTCGTGGCCCACCTACGACTGGATGGGGGTCTCCAAGGCCGCCCTGGAGAGTGCCTCGCGTTACCTGGCCAGGTACCTGGGGCCCGAGGGCGTGCGGAGCAACCTCGTCGCGGCCGGCCCGCTGGAGACGATCGCGAAGAAGGCGATCCCCGGCGCGGAGTCGTTCAACGAGATCTGGGCGAGCCGGGCACCCCTGGGCTGGGACCCGCGCGACCTCACCCCGACTGCCAAGGCTGTTGTCGCCCTGCTCAGCGACTGGTTCCCTGCTACCACCGGCGAGATGATCCACGTCGACGGCGGACTGCACTCGACCGGAGCCTGACGCCTGCCTCGCCACGGAGACTGCAGCGCCAACCCCTGCCGCTGACCGGTAGGTTGGGACCCATGGCAGTGGTGGAACTCTCCGACGTCTCGATAGTGCGGTCCGGCGCAACGTTGCTGGACAGCATCACCTGGACCGTCGAAGAGGACGAACGCTGGGTCATCATCGGACCCAACGGTGCCGGCAAGACCACCCTGCTGCAGGTGGTCGGTGCGCAGTGGCACCCGAGCCGTGGCACCGCCACCATCCTCGAGGAGACCCTGGGCGCGGTCGACGTGTTCGAGCTGCGTCCCCGGATCGGTGTCACCTCAGCGGCCCTGGCCGACCGGATCCCCAAGGGCGAGCGGGTCAGCGACGTCGTGATGTCGGCGGCCTACGCCGTGATGGGCCGTTGGCGCGAGAGCTATGACGAGACCGACACGGCGCGGGCCGAACTGCTGATGCGCCAGCTGCAGGTCGATCACCTCGGCGACCGTACCTTCGGCACCCTCAGCGAGGGGGAGCGCAAGCGGGTGCAGATCGCCAGGGCGCTGATGACCGACCCCGAACTGCTGCTGCTGGACGAACCCGCCGCGGGACTCGACCTGTCGGGCAGGGAGGCGCTGGTGGCCACCCTCGGCGAGTTGTGCGAGGACGAGTTCGCCCCCGCGACGATCCTCGTCACCCACCACGTGGAGGAGATCCCGCGCGGGATCACCCACGCGATGCTGCTCAAGCACGGCCGGGTGGTGGCCGCCGGTCCGATCGAGACGACCCTCACCGGTCCGCTGCTGTCGGCGACCTTCGACCTTCTGCTGTCGGTCTCCCAGACCGACGGTCGATGGGCGGCCCGCGCCGCGCAACGGTTCGGGCAGCGTCCCCCCGCCCGGCTCGCCTGACCGCGTCCGTTGAGCACGCCCGGCCCGGGACAACCACCCGGCTGGCATCATGGAGGCAACGAGACCGGGAGATCCAATGCTGGAGTGGTTGTCGGACAACGTCTGGGCGCTGTGGTTCGCAGTCGGCGCCGGGCTCGCGCTGACTGAACTCGCGACGCTCGACTTCATGCTGCTCATGCTCGCCGCCGGTGCGATCGCGGGCGGCGTCACGGCGCTGATCGTCCCGGGCCTGATCTGGCTGCAGATCGCGGTGGCCGTCGTGGTGTCCGTCCTGATGCTCGGCCTGCTGCGTCCCACCCTGCTGGAGCGGGTGCGCCGGATGCCCGGCTACCGCTCCTCGTTCGACAACCTGGTCGGCAGCAACGGGGTGGTGGTGGCTGAGGTGACCGCCACCCACGGCGAGGTGAAGCTCGCCGGCGAGGTGTGGACGGCCCGCAGCGTCGACGGCGGTGTGATAGCCCCCGGCGAGCAGGTCGAGGTCTACAAGATCGACGGGGCGACGGTGGTCGTGTATCCACGCCACCAGGCGCTGCCGTGACCCGTCCGCTCAGTAGGGTGGCGGAAACACTCGAGGAGGACCCATGGACATCGTGATGATCATCGTCTGGATTCTTGTGGCGGCGGTGGTCGTGTCGATCCTGGTCCGCAGCGTCCGCGTGATCCGCCAGCAACAGGTGGCGGTCGTCGAGCGGCTCGGCAAGTTCCGGCGCACCCTCGACTCCGGCCCGCACCTGCTGGTGCCGTGGATCGACAAGGTTCGCTACATGATCGACCTGCGTGAGGCAGTGGTGCCGTTCCCGCCCCAGGGAGTGATCACCGAGGACAACCTGATGGTGAGCATCGACTCGGTGATCTACTACCAGGTGGTCGATCCGGTGCGCGCCGCCTACGAGGCCCAGAACTACATCCAGGCCATCGAGCAGCTCACCATGACCACGCTGCGCAACATCATCGGCGGCCTCGATCTCGAGCAGACCCTGACCAGCCGCGAGGAGATCAACCAGAAGCTGCGCGCCGTGCTGGATGAGGCGACCGGCAAATGGGGCATCAAGGTCAACCGGGTCGAGCTGCGGTCCATCGAACCGCCCGCCACGATCCGCGACGCGATGGAGAAGGGTGCACGGGCGGAGCGTGACAAGCGGGCCGCCATCCTGATCGCCGAGGGCCAGCGGCAGTCGCAGATCCTGTCGGCAAGCGGCGAGAAGGAGTCGGCGATCCTGCGCGCCCAGGGCGACCGGGAGTCCACGGTGCTGCGCGCCCAGGCCGACCGGCAGGCAGCGATGCTGCGGGCCGAGGGCGACGCGCAGGCGATCCACACCACGTTCTCCGCGATCCACGCCTCCAAGCCGACCCAGGGCCTGCTGGCCTACCAGTACCTGCAGATGCTGCCGCGGCTGGCCAGGGGCGATGCCAACAAGGTCTGGATCATCCCCAGCGAGTTGAACGACGCCCTGAAGGGCCTGGGGACGATGATCGGCGGTGCTCAGGGCGGGGCCGGCGTCCAGTCGGTCACCACCGAGGACCTTGCCGCCGAGTTCGCCCCGCCGCCGAAGGTGGACGTGCTGGCCGAGATCCAGGCCCAGAAGGAGGCCGACGAGGCCGAGTCGCAGCGTTCGGTCGAGCAGGCGATCGCCGAGGCTGCCGCCATCGAGGGACGTCGGGCAGCTGCGGTCCGGTCGGACGCCCAGCCGGCGATCACCGGCACCGGGCCCGCCCCGGCCGAGGCCCAGCGCATGGCGGAGCCGGAGCCCGAGCCCGAGCAGGCCTGACCGCCTCCGGGCCGAGGGCTACCTCAACCGCCGAGGGCTCCCCGTGGTGGGGAGCCCTCGGTGTGCTTGGGTGGCCCTCGCGGGATCAGTCGGCGGCGGGCTCGGGACGCCGGGCGTAGCGGCCGGCGAGGCTGGCGCAGGCCATCAGCTGGGCCTGGTGGAAGACCATCAGGGGAAGCATCAGCAGGCCGATCGGGGAGCCGGCGAACAGCACGCTCGCCATCGGCAAGCCGCTGGCCAGGGACTTCTTGGTGCCGCAGAACTGGATCGCGATGGCGTCCTCAAGGTCGAACCCGAGGCGCCGCGCCACCCACCAGGTGCCCCACAGCATCACCGCCAGCACCACAAGGCAGATCGCGATCAGGATGCCGATCTCGGCCAGTGAGGTCTGCGACCACATGTCCTCGCGCATCCCCGCCGCGAATGCGGCGTACACCACCAGCACTATCGACCCGCGGTCGACCAGCTTCAGTTGCGGGTGGGACTTCACGTAGTCGGCGGTCCACCGCCGGGAGAGCTGGCCGAGCACGAACGGCAGCAGCAGCTGCAGCATGATGTCGACGATCGCCTGGGTGGTGAACGCGATCCTGCCCGACAGCACGAGCCAGCACAGCGCGGGCGTCAGGAAGACCCCGAGGATGTTGGAGGCCGAGGCGCTCACCACCGCCCCTGCCACATTGCCCCGCGCGATCGAGGTGAAGGCGATCGAGGACTGTACCGTCGAGGGCACCAGCGTCAGGTAGACCAGTCCTGTCACCATCGCCGGGCTGAGCCAGTTGCCGGCCAACGCGGCGATCCCGAGCCCGACAAGGGGGAACACCACGTAGGTGAAGACGAGGATCGTCAGGTGCAGCCGCCAGTGCTTCAGGCCGGTCAGGGTCTGCTGCGGGCTGAGCCGGGCACCGTAGAGGAAGAACAGCAGCGCGATCGCCGCGGTGGTGAGCCAGTCCACGATCTCGATCCCGACCCCGGACACGGGCAGGAACGAGCCCACCAGCGCGGCGGTGATGATCGCCAGCAGGAAGGGATCGGGGCGAAGACGGGTGAGCCAGGACATTGGCCGCCATCCTAGGGCCTTCGCGTGGTTAGGATCGCCGCTGTGATGCAGCCCGTGACCGACCCGACAGATCCCCGGCTGGCCGACTACGTCGGGCTGAGGGAGGCGAGCCTGCGCCGGCTGCTCGAGACCGAGCGCGGCCTGTTCATCGCCGAGGGCACCAAGGTCATTCGGCGCGCGATCCAGGCGGGGTACGCGCCCCGCTCGTTCCTGCTCGCGGAGCGCTGGCTGCCCGAGCTCGCCGACCTGCTGGACGGGCTCGAGGTCCCGGTCTACGTCGTGACGGAGGCGGTGGCCGAGCAGGTGACAGGCTTCCACGTCCACCGCGGTGCCCTGGCCTCGCTGCACCGGCACGAGCGCCACACCGTGGCCGACGTGCTGGCCGGCGGTGACCGGATCGTCGTCCTGGAAGACCTCGTCGACCACACCAACGTCGGTGCGGCGATCCGCAACGCCGCCGGCCTCGGCTGGGACGGCCTGCTGATCAGCCCGCGCTGCGCCGACCCGCTCTACCGGCGCAGCGTCAAGGTGTCGATGGGTGCAGTCTTCTCGCTGCCCTGGGCCCGCCTGCCCAGCCACAAGGACGCGCCGGCGGTGCTGCGGGCCGCGGGCTTCACCGTTGTGGCCCTCGCCCTGTCCCGGGACGCGGTGGACCTGGCTGAGTTCGCCGCCTCGCCTGCGACGAACGGCAAGCTCGCCCTGCTGTTCGGCAGCGAGGGCCACGGGCTGTCCGGGGCGTGGCTGGACGGCGCGGACGTCGTGGTGCGGATCCCGATGCGGGCGGGGATCGACTCGCTCAACGTCGCCGCGACGAGCGCGATCGCCTGCTACGCGCTGGGCCGGTGAGCCTCAGTCCTGGTCGGCGGCGGCGTCGGCGGGTTCCGTTCTGCCCTCGTCGGCCGAGCGGCGGCGCGGGCTGACGGGCCAGTCAGCGGGGTAGAGGTGCGCCAGCTCGTCGGCCTGCTGGTGCAGCTTGCGGCGTACCCTGCCCGAGAGCCGGTCGCCGAAGACGATTCCGTTGAGGTGGTCGGTCTCGTGCTGCAGGCAGCGGGCCAGCGTGCCGGTGCCCTCGACCCGCACCGGGTTGCCCTCAACGTCGACGCCGGTGCAGACCGCGAAGTCGGGGCGCGCCAGCGGCTGGTAGCCGCCCGGCAGGGAGAGGCAGCCCTCGTCCTCGGCCACGAGGCGGCGGTCGCCGCCCTCCGGCAGGGTGACGACGGGGTTGCAGACCACCCCGGCGTGGTAGACGTCATCGGCATCAGGGCAGTCGTAGACGAAGACAGCGAGGTCGACTCCGACCTGGGTGGCAGCCAGCCCGACGCCCCTGGCCGCCGCCATGGTCGCGAACATGTCGCGGACCAGCGTCAACAAGTCGTCGTCGAAGGACTCCACCTTCCGGGTCGGCGCGTGCATCACCGGCTCTCCCCACCGGGTAACCGGCAGCACCGTGCCGCCCTCCATCAGATCCTTGAGGTCCATCCGAACTCCACTCCCTGCGCGCCGGTCGGCGCGCGGCCATCCTAACGAGCGCCGCCCGGTCCGGGCGCACCCGGCGGTGGCGTGGCGGCTTGCCGCAGGACCACCGGGGCCCGACGCTGGACGGGTGGACGCCGGGGAAGGACTCACCGCCGAACAGGCCGACCTGATCGCCGGGTTCCGCCGGCACCTGGCGGCCGAGCGGAACCTGTCGGCGCACACCGTCCGGGCCTACTGCGGTGACCTGTCGAACCTCTTCGGGCACCTGAACCGGGTGGGGGAGGGAGCTCTGGGCGAGCTCGACCTGCCGGCGCTGCGGCGCTGGCTGGCCTGGCAGCAGGCCGGCGGTGCCGAGCGTGCCACCCTTCAGCGGCGCGCGGCGGCGGCACGAACCTTCTTCGCCTGGGCGAAGCGCACCGGCAGGGTTGCCACCGACCCCGCCGCGGGGCTGCGGTCTCCCCGGGTCGACCGACGGCTGCCGCCCACCCTCGAGGTCGACCACGCCACCTCGGCGCTGGACCGGCTGGCGGCCCTCGTTGCGGCAGCGGAGAACCCTGTCGACAAGGCCTCAGCCTGCCGCGACCTGGCGATCGTCGAGGTGCTGTACGCCAGTGGGATGCGGGTCTCAGAGCTGTGCGGGCTCGACCTGGGCGACCTCGAACTGGCCCGCGGGCTGGTCAGGGTCTTCGGCAAGGGCGGCAAGGAACGGACGGTGCCGCTCGGCAGGCCGGCGATCACCGCGGTGGACGCCTGGCTGGCGGACCGGCCGCGGCTCGCCCGGGCCGAAGCGGGCGCAGCGGTGTTCGTCGGGGACCGCGGCGCCCGGATCGACCCGCGGGTGGTGCGACGCCTGGTGCACCGCGCGCTGGGCGGGCGGCCCGACAGCCCCGACCTCGGACCGCACGGGCTGCGCCACGCCATGGCCACCCATCTGCTGGAGGGCGGGGCCGACCTGCGGTCGGTGCAGGAGTTGCTGGGTCACGCGTCGCTGGCCACCACGCAGCTGTACACCCACGTCTCCAACGAACGGCTCAGGGCTGTGTTCAAGCAGGCCCATCCTCGAGCCTGAGCCTCAGCGGTCTGCCGTCCAGCCGACACGAACCGCCACCCCTGCCGCTGTCCTCGCCGACAGCAGCCGTACCCGCGGTGCGCCGACCAGCCACAGCGGGTCGAGATACAGCTCGCCGCGCCGCAAGCCCCAGTGCAGGCAACCGGGTGGGGGACAGGGGTGCCCGGCGGCGAGTTCGCCGATCACGTGCCCAGCCGCCACCAGCTGACCGGGCCTGACGGTGGCGACCACCGGTTCGTAGGTGGTGCGCAGCGGCCCGTGCCACACCGTCACGACGGGTTTGCCCGCCACCTCGCCGACGAACCCCACCCGTCCCGCGGCGGCGGCCCTGACCGGCGTGCCGGGACTCGCACGCAGGTCGACCCCCCTGTGCCCGGCCAGCCAGGGCCGCCGGGGCGGGTCGAAGCCCCGCACCACAGGACCGTCCACCGGGTAGACCCCGACCGCCGCTGCCGAAGCCGGAGGCGCGAGCCAGCCGGCCAGGACGACGAGGAGGAACACGGTCAGGCGCTGTGCTGTCACGCCGGGAGTCTTGGACGCGGCGCGCCGTTGTGCCATCCGGTTCCGGGGGCTGTGGACGACGCCCCGGGCTGTGGATACCGGCTGCGGCCCCGGTT
>JAEYUH010000255.1 GCA_023432725.1 Actinomycetes bacterium
TGCAGCAGCAGGTCGAAGGGGCCGGAGAAGTTGGTCAGGTGGACGGTGAACCCGCTGGTCTCGGCGAGTTCGTCGGGCGCGACGGTCACTGCTCGGTGAGGGCGCGGACGAGGTCGGAGTCGGCCCCGTCGGCCTCCAGCTCCGCGATCACCAGCCCGAGCGCGGTCCGCACGATCCGCCCCCTGTCGACAGCCAGCCCGTACTCGGCGCGCAGCCGCAGCCGGGCGTGCTCGAGCGCGAGCAATTCGGCGCTGCTGACGTAGACGGTGATCTTCTCGTCGTGCCGGACCCGCCCGGTGGCGACGGACTCGGGGACGGTGCCCGTCCCCTGGCCGTCGGTGGTCTCAGGGACGGTGGGCCGGAACAGCTCCGCCGCCCCGGGGAGCCCTACGCGCCGGGGCATCGGGCGAGCACCTCCCGGGCCAGCATCCGGTACGCCATGGCGCCCGGTGAGCTCGGGGCATAACTGGTGATGGGTTCGCCCGCGACAGTGGTCTCGGGGAACTTGATGGTGCGCCGGATCACGGTGTGGAAGACCACCTCGCCGAAGGCCTGCACCACTCGCTCGAGCACCTCGCGGCTGTGCAGGGTGCGGGAGTCGTACATGGTGCCCAGGATGCCCAGGACCTCCAGCTCGGGGTTGAGCCGGTCCTGCACCTTCGCGATCGTGTCGGTCAGCAGGGCGATCCCGCGCAGCGCGAAGAACTCGCACTCCAGCGGCATCAGTACCTTGTCGGCCGCGGTCAGCGCGTTGACGGTGAGCAGCCCCAGCGAGGGCGCGCAGTCGATCAGGATCACGTCGTAGGTGTGCCGCACCTTGGCCAGCGCCCGGTGCAGGGTCTGCTCGCGCGCCACCTCGCTCACCAGCTGCATCTCGGCCGCGGAGAGGTCGATATTGCTGGGCAGCAGGTCGAGCCCCGGCGTCGAGGTCTGCCGGACGACGTCCTCGATCCCCATCTGCTTGCGCACCAGCAGGTCGTAGACGCTGGTCTCCAGGGTGTGCGGGTTGACGCCGAGCCCCACCGACAGTGAGCCCTGCGGGTCGAAGTCGACCAGCAGCACCCGGCGTCCGGTCTCGGCCAGCGCCGCACCGAGGTTGATCGTCGTGGTGGTCTTGCCGACGCCGCCCTTCTGGTTGCACAGCGCGATGATCAGCGCCCTGGTGGGGCGGGAGCGGTCCGGCGGAGTGGGCTCGGGCAGCGGGGGCAGCGGCCGTCCGGTGGGCCCGAGTTCGCCGGGGGCCGGCTCCTGGGTGTCGAACAGCGCAGCGGGGGTCTCGTCGGTCTTCACGTCCCGAAGCCTATGCCCACTTTGTCGACAAGTCTGTTTGTCGCAGGCGGTGTGTCGGACGCCTACAGCGCGCGGGGGTGCGAACTGAGGAAGACCTCACGCAGGTGGTCGACGGTGACGAGGGTGTAGAGCTGGGTGGTGGTGACCGAGGCGTGGCCGAGCAGTTCCTGGACCACCCTGACGTCGGCGCCGCCCTCCAGCAGGTGGGTGGCGAAGGAGTGGCGCAGGGTGTGCGGCCCGACCTCCGCGGTAACCCCAGCGGTCTCGGCGGCCCGCCGGACCACCGCCCAGGCGCTCTGGCGACCCAGCCGCTCGCCGCGCGAGTTGAGCAGGAGCGCAGGGGTCGCCCTGACCGCCCGGCCCGCCCACTGCGGCCGTCCGCGCACCAGCCAGGCGCTGACCGCGTCCCTGGCGAAGCTGCCCAGCGGGACGAGGCGTTCCTTGCGTCCCTTGCCGAACAACCGCAGGCCGGCCTCGGAGTCCGCCAGCGCGGCGGTGAGGTCGTCCACGTCGAGGTCGAGGACCTCGCTGATCCGGGCGCCGGTGCCGTACAGCAACTCCAGCAGCGCCGCATCCCGCAGCCCGGTGACGGACGTGGTGTCCGGGGCCTCCAGCAGCCGCTGGACCGAGGCCTGGTCGAGCGCCTTGGGAAGCCTGCGGTCCTGCCGCGGCGGGCTGACGCCGGCCGCCGGATCCTCGCCGCCCCGCTCGGCGACCGCGAACCTGTGCAGCCCGCGCACCGCCACCAGCGCCCGCGCGGCACTCGACGCCGCCAGGCCGGGACGGTCGGCGTCGCCCTCCCGCAGGGCAACCGCGAAGTCGGTGATGGCAGCCTCGGTCACGTCCCCAGGGTCGGTGATACCGCGGGCGGCAAGGTGGCCGAGGTAGCGCTGCAGGTCGCGCCGGTAGCCGCTCAGGGTGTGCGGGGAGGCGCCCCGCTCCACCCCCAGGTGGTCGAGGTAGGCCCGGACCAGGCGTTCAAGCCCTGTTGCCATCGCCCAGCGACCGCAGCGTGGAGTTCCGCTCGCGCCAGACCTGCCGGGCCGGCCAGGCCGCGTCCGCCGGCCGCAGCCGATCCAGCTCTCCGGACAGCCGGGCGGTCTCAAGGGCCAGCACGCCGGCAACCATGGTGGGGTTCTGGAGCCGGCCCGCCAGCACCGCCGCCACCAGGTCGGCGCGCGCCGCCCAGCAGACCTCCATGTCGGCCTCCTCGTGGTCGGCGACGTAGCCCTCCGGGGCCGCGACCGCGGACAGGTCACGGGCCAGGTAGACCCGCAGCGACTCCTGGTTGGCCCCCGGCGTGGTGAACAGGTCGACCAGCACCTGCCAGCGGCCGGCCCGCAGCCCTGCTTCCTCGGCCAGCTCGCGCTGCGCGGCGAGCAGCGGGTCCTCGTCGGCGTGGTCGAGCAGCCCGGCAGGAGGCTCGGTGAGCCGGAACCCCACCGGGTGGCGGTACTGGCGCACCACGACGATCCGGTCGGCGTCGTCCCAGGCGATCACCCCGACAGCACCGGGGTGCAGCAGGTACTGGCGGGCCATCGTCTCCCCCGACGGGGTCGCCACCTGGTCGTCGACGAAATCGCTGACCGCGCCGCTGCCCAGCACGGTGTGACCCAGCACCGGCCAGGCCATCGCGGCGTCGGCGACCTCGCCGGCGCCGAGCTGCCGCAGGTCAGGCATCCACCGTCGCCTCGGCGGGGTTCGGCGCCGCCTCGTCGACGGTGTCGTCGACCGGGAGCCGGGCCGACAGCCGCCGCTTCAGCGCCGCCTTGACCAGGCCGGTGAACAGCGGGTGGGGCTGGGTGGGCCGGGACTTCAGCTCGGGGTGGGCCTGCGTCCCGATGAAGAACGGGTGGAGGTCGCGGTCCAGCTCGACGAACTCGACCAGCCGCGAGTCAGGAGAGGTGCCGGAGATGAGCATTCCCTTGGCCTCGAGCTGCTCGCGGTAGCCGTTGTTCACCTCGTAGCGGTGACGGTGGCGCTCGGAGACCTTCGTCGTCCCGTAGAGCTGGGCGGCCAGTGAGCCGGGCACGAGTTCTGCGGGGTAGGCGCCGAGCCGCATGGTGGCGCCCAGGTCGCCCTTTCCCGACACGATGTCCACCTGCTCCTCCATGGTGGCGATGACCGGGGCCTTGGTGGTCGGCTCGAACTCGGTGGAGGCGGCGTCGGGGAGCCCGAGCAGGTTCCGGGCCGCCTCGATCACCATGCACTGCAGCCCGAGACACAGCCCGAGCGTCGGGATCTGGTTCTCCCTGGCGTACTGCAGGGCGCCGAGCTTGCCCTCCACGCCGCGGATGCCGAAGCCGCCGGGGACGACGATGCCGTCCACGTCGCCGAGGAACTCCGCCGCTCCCGCCGGGGTCTCGCAGGTGTCGGACGCGACCCAGCGGATGTTCACCTTCGCCCAGTTGGCGAAGCCGCCGGCGCGCAGCGCCTCGGAGACCGAGAGGTAGGCGTCGGGCAGGTCGATGTACTTGCCGACCAGCGCGATCGTGACCTCCTCGCGGGGGTGGTGGACGCGCTCGAGGAGGTCGCTCCAGCGGGTCCAGTTGACGTCCCGGAAGGGCACGCCGAGCCGACGGACGACGTAGGCGTCCAGGCCCTCGGCGTGCAGCACCTTGGGGATGTCGTAGATCGAGGGGGCGTCCGGGCAGGAGATCACCGCCTCCTCGTCGACGTCGCACATCAGGGCGATCTTGCGCTTCACTCCGACCGGGATCTCCATGCTGGCGCGGCAGACGATCGCGTCCGGCGTGATGCCGACCTGCCGCAGCGCCGCGACGGAGTGCTGGGTGGGCTTGGTCTTCAGCTCGCCACTCGGCCCGATGTAGGGCACCAGCGAGACATGGACGAAGACGACGTTCTCGCGTCCGACATCGCGGCGCACCTGGCGGGCGGCCTCGAGAAAGGGCAGCGACTCGATGTCGCCGACGGTGCCGCCGATCTCGTGGATCACCACGTCGATGCCGGGCGCCGCCATCGCCAGCATCTCGTCCTTGATCTCGTTGGTGATATGCGGGATGACCTGGACGGTGTCGCCGAGGAAGTCCCCGCGCCGCTCCTTGGCGATCACCGTGGAGTACACCTTGCCGGTGGTGACGTTCGCCGAACCGCTCAGCGGGACGTTGAGGAAGCGCTCGTAGTGGCCGATGTCGAGGTCGGTCTCGGCGCCGTCCTCGGTGACGAACACCTCGCCGTGCTGGAACGGGTTCATGGTGCCCGGATCCACGTTCAGGTAGGGATCGAGCTTCTGCATGGTGACCCGGAGCCCGCGGGCTACCAGGAGGCTGCCGAGGCTCGAGGCCGTCAGGCCCTTGCCCAGCGAGGAGACGACGCCTCCGGTGACAAAAACGTGCTTGGTGGTTCGCGAACTGCTCACGGGCCTCCAGCCTACTGCCAGATCGG
>JAEYUH010000275.1 GCA_023432725.1 Actinomycetes bacterium
CTGCTGGCGCCGCGGCACACCGTGTTGTACCTGGCCCCCACCAAGGCCCTGGCCCACGACCAGTGGCGCACCTGCCGTTCCCTCGAGCTGCCGGGGTTCCGCTTCAGCACCCTGGACGGCGACTCCGACGAGGCGGAGCGGCGGTTCGCGCGCGACTTCGCGGGCCTCGTTCTCAGCAACCCCGACATGCTGCACCGCTCGGTGCTGCCCAACCACTCCCGGTGGATCCGGCTGCTCGGCAGCCTGCGCTACGTGGTGGTCGACGAGGCGCACCGCTACCGCGGCGTGTTCGGAGCCCAGGTGGCTGCCGTGCTGCGGCGGTTGCGGCGCCTCGCCGCCCACTACGGCGCCGACCCGGTCTTCATCTCCTGCTCGGCGACGATCTCGGCGGCCGACGAGCACCTGCGGGCGCTGGCCGGGGTCGACGCCGTCCGCGCCGTCACGGTGGACAGCTCACGCCGTCCGGCGCTCGACTTCTGCCTGTGGCAGCCCGAGGGCGACCCGCACACCGAGGCGGCCGAGATGATGTCGCGGCTGGTCTCGGAGGGTCGTCAGACCCTCGCGTTCACCACCTCGCGGGTGCAGGCCGAGCTGGTGGCGCTGCGCACCGAGCGGTCCCTGGGCGAGCCGGCGGCGGTCTCGTCCTACCGGGCCGGCTACCTGCCGGAGGACAGGCGCTCGATCGAGCGTGGCCTGCAGACCGGGCAGCTCCGGGCGGTGGCGTCCACCAACGCCCTCGAGCTGGGGGTCGACATCTCGGGAATGGACGCCGTGATCTGCTGCGGCTTCCCCGGCACGCTGGCCTCGCTGTGGCAGCAGGCGGGCAGGGCGGGCCGCGCCGGCAGGGACGCGCTGGCGGTGCTCGTGGCCAGGCCCGAACCGCTCGACTCCTACCTGTGCGAGCACCCCGAGCTGGTCTTCGACAAGGCGATCGAGCAGCCGGTGCTGCACGCCGAGCTGCCGGTGGTGCTGCGGCCCCACCTGGCGGCCGCCGCCCAGGAACTTCCGCTCACCGAGGCGGACTGTCGCTGGTTCGGGCCCGCCACCACCCGGCTCGCCGAGCAGCTCGCCGGCGAGGGCCTGCTGCGCCGCCGGAGCGCGGGCTGGTTCTGGACCCGGCCCGAGCGGGCCGTCGACGCTATCGACCTGCGGAGCGCGGCCGGCGAGCAGGTCGAGATCGTCGACCTGGCGACCGGCCGGGTGATCGGTCAGGTCGACCCGGCCGCTGCCGACCGCACCGTCCACGAGGGGGCGGTGTACCTGCACCTCGGCGAGCAGTGGCAGATCACCCACTACGACGCTGCGGGACGGACAGCGCTCGCCAGGCCGAACACCGGCAACTGGTTCACCCAGGCGGTCGGGGTCTTCGACCTCAGGGTGATCACCGACGAGCGGCAGGCCCGACTGCCCGGGGCGCTGGCGCACCTCGGCGCCGTCGAGCTCAGCTCTCAGGTCACCGGCTACCTGCGGCGCGACGAGGTGACCGGCACGGTCTGGGACAACACCCCGCTCGACCTGCCGGCCCGCCGGTTCGCGACCCGGGCGGCGTGGTGGACCGTCGAGCCCGCGGTCCTGACCTCCACCGGGCTGTCTGAGGCCGCCCTGCCCGGCGCGGCGCACGCCGCCGAGCACGCCGCGATCGGCCTGCTGCCCGCCTTCGCCCCGTGCGACCGGTGGGACATCGGCGGCCTGTCCACCGCCTTTCACCCCGACACCGGGCTGCTGACAGTGTTCGTCCACGACGGCCACCCCGGCGGCGCCGGGTTCGCCGACCGCGCCTTCGAGGTGATGCCCGCCTGGTTGGAGGCAACCCTCGACCTGCTGCGGCAGTGCCCCTGCGAGGCTGGCTGCCCACGCTGCGTGGTCTCGCCCAAGTGCGGCAACGGCAACCACCCGCTGGACAAGGCCGCCGCCGCGAGCCTGCTGGCCGCCGTCCTGGGGGTGCAGGCCGCAGCCTCTCCCGGCCCGGCGGCACTCGCCCGCGCCTGACCCCGCTTCGGTCACCCCTCACCCGGGGCCGGCTCGTCGCCCACCACCCGACCCGCGTGCGCCCGGGCGGTCAGCTCGGGCAGCCACCCGGCCCAGGGGCGCTGTGCCACCACCACTGTGACCGCGAAGTCCACGAGGTCACCGCGCACCTCGCACTCGCGCAGCACCACCGCGTTGGCGGCCGCGATCCGGGCCGCGATCCGGCAGGCCTGTCCGCCGTCGGCCAGCTCTGCAGCGGCCGACACCGCGACGAGGTCGGCCGCGGCCCGGACCCGGTGCGCGGCGGCGAGGCCGGTGGAGACTGCCACCACCACCGCCAGGGCCACCCCGGCGACGAGGATCCCGATCGCGACCAGCAGGCTTCCCGAGCCGCGCTCGGTGCGCGGGCAGGTCATGATGCCCCCGGCTCGGCGAGCACCACGGCGCGCAGCCGCAGCGGAACGGCGGGGAGCCATGCCACCCATGGCCGGGCGTCGAGGTCTACCACCACGCTGACCTGACCGGCGTGCCGGGCCACCGC
>JAEYUH010000289.1 GCA_023432725.1 Actinomycetes bacterium
TCGAGACCTACCGCGGCCCGCTGATCGAGGCGATCATCCAGGAGGCCGAGGACGACTCCCTGATGGACCGCTACCTCAGCGGCGAGGAGCTCGACACCGATTACCTGCTCGACGACCTGATGAAGGCAGTCGCCACCGCCAACCTCTTCCCCGTGGTTCCCGTCGCCTCCAACACCGGCGTCGGCGTCGAGGAGCTCCTGCGCCTGATCGCGCACGGCTTCCCGACCCCATCGCTGCACCCGAACCCGCCGGTCTCCTCCCCGGCAGGGGAGGAACTGCCCGACGCCCCCGCGACGGACCCGTCCGCCCCGCTAGTGGCCCAGGTGATCCGGACCACCACCGACCCGTTCGCCGGCCGGCTCTCCATGGTGCGGATCTTCTCCGGCACGCTGAAGGCCGACGACACCGTCCACGTCAGCGGGCACGGCGGCCGCAGCAGCGACCACGACAGCGAGGAGCGGATCGGCCTGATCCAGGCCGTCGTGGGAACCGAGCTCAAGCCCCGGTCGCAGGCGATCGCGGGCGAGATCGTGCTCGTTCCGAAGCTGTCCACCGCCGAGACCGGTGACACGCTGTCGGCGAAGGACCGTCCGGTGGTGGTCGGACGCTGGGCGCTGCCCGAGCCGCTGCTGCCGCTGGCGATCCGGGCCGCCACCCGCAACGACGAGGACAAGCTGGCCGGCGCCCTGAACCGGCTGGTCGTCGAGGACACCACAGTGCGGCTCGACCGCGGCGCCAGCGACCAGCTCGTGCTGTGGACCACCGGCCAGGCGCACGCCGACCTGCTGCTGGCGCGGTTGGTCGACCGCTACGGCGTCAAGGTCGAGCAGGACGAGCTGAAGATCGCGCTGCGCGAGACCTTCACCGGCAAGGCGACCGCGCTGGGTCGCCACGTCAAGCAGTCGGGCGGCCACGGCCAGTACGCGGTCTGCAATATCGAGGTCGAGCCGCTTGAGCGGGGTGCGGGTTTCGAGTTCGTCGACAAGGTGGTGGGCGGCGCCGTCCCGCGGCAGTTCATCCCGTCGGTGGAGAAGGGCATCCGCAGCCAACTCGAGAAGGGCGTCTTCGCCGGCTACCCGATGGTCGACATCCGGGTCACGCTGTTCGACGGCAAGGCCCACTCCGTCGACTCCTCCGACATGGCCTTCCAGCTGGCCGGTTCGCTGGCGATCAAGGAGGCCGCGAACCCGAAGGTGGTCGGGCTGCTCGAGCCGATCGACCTGGTCACGGTGACCGTCGGCGAGGAGTACCTCGGCCCGGTGATGACCGACCTGTCAGGGCGCAGGGCGCAGCTGCTCGGCTCGGACTCCGAGAACCACAAGGCGATCATCCGGGCGCTCGTCCCGCAGTCGGAACTGGCGAGGTACGCGATCGACCTGCGCGGCATCGGGCACGGCTCGGGCACCTTCACCCGCGAGTTCCACGGCTACGAGCTGCTGCCGTCCAACCTGGCCGAGAAGTACGCGAAGGCCAACTGAGGAAGCCTCGTCCGGGGGTCGCCGACGGCGCCGGCCCCCGGACCTGGCGCTCAGGCTTGGGCGGCGATGAACCCGAACACGCCGTCGGCCACCATCTGGACGGCGATCGCCGCCAGCAGCAGGCCTGCGATCCGGGAGGCGAGCATCGTCCCCGACTCCCGCAGGATCGATCGGATCAGGCCGGCGTAACGCAGGAACACCCAGACCAGGCCCATCACGATCACCAGGGCGAGGCCCACGGTCAGGTGACCGGTGGGGAACGGCTTCGCCTGAACCGCCAGCATGGTGGCGACGATCGCGCCCGGCCCGGCCATCAAAGGCGTACCGAGCGGCACGATCGCCACGTTCACGCCCTTGTGCAGGACGGGGTCACCGCCGCGTCCGGTCAGCAGCTCGAGCGAGATGATCAGCAGCAGCAGCCCGCCGGAGACCTGCAGGGCGGGCACCGAGACATGCAGGTAGTCCAGGATCTGCTGGCCGAAGACCGCGAAGATCGAGATCACCCCGAAGGCGACGATCGAGGACTTGGACGCCGCGGCCCGTCGATCGGCCGGCGAGAGCGGGCTGGTCAGCCCGAGGAAGACCGGCAGCAGGCCCGGGGGGTCCACGATCACGAAGAGGGTGACGGCGGTGGTGAGCAGCAGTTGCCAGTCGACCAGAATCACCCCGCCACCCTAGAGGATTCGGCTCCCCCGGTTTGACCAGTCGGGGTCTGTCGCCCGAGCCGAGGAACCGTCCCCGTGAGCCGGGCTACAGGGAGTGAAGCGGACGAACGCCCGGGGGCAGCAGGCGGGAGTCGACGATGTCCTTACCGAAGGGGAAGCAGGCCACGGGGATCATCTTCAGGTTGGCGACGGCCAGCGGGATGCCGATGATCGTGACCGCCTGGGCCGCCGCGGTCGTGACGTGGCCGATGGCGAGCCAGAGCCCGGCGATCAGGAACCAGATGACGTTGCCGAGCGCCGAGCCGACACCCGCGGTCGGCTTCGACACCACCGCCCTGCCGAAGGGCCACAGCGCGTACCCGGCCATCCGGAAGGAGGCGATGCCGAACGGGATGGTCACGATGAGGATGCACGCCACGATGCCGGCCGCTACATAGCCGAGGGCGAGCCAGAAGCCGCCGAAGACCAGCCAGATCAGGTTGAGCAGTGCGCGCATGACGTCCTTTCGTGCCTCCGGCGTCGCCCGCCGGCGCGATCCATGTAACCCGACCGGAAGCGCGAACCCCAGCCCCGCCGACCCTGAGCCGTCCCTGACCCGGCCCCGGCAGGGGCACCCGCCGGGAACCCTAGAATGGCGGCCATGCCCCAGACCCGCATCCGTCGCGACGTGGTGTCCTATGTCAGGCGGAGCGCGCGGATGAACCCGTCCCAGCAACGGGCCTGGGACGCCCTGCGCGATCGCTGGGTGCTCGACCTCCCCGCCGCCGAGCGGGTCACCTCGGTGGCTGAAGGGACGCGGATCGACCCGGACGCGGTCTTCGGCAGGCCCGCGCCATTGCTGGTGGAGATCGGCTCGGGCAACGGGGACGTGGTCGCTGCCGTTGCGGTGGCCCGGCCGGAGGCGAACCTGCTCGCCTTCGAGGTCTTCGAGCCCGCGGTCGCCAGCACCCTGTCGAAGCTGCACCGCGCGGGGGTGACCAACGTCAGGCTGGCGGTGGCGGACGGCGCCCAGGCCCTGCCCGCCCTGCCGGAGGCGTCGATCACCGAGTTGTGGACCTTCTTCCCCGACCCCTGGCACAAGGCGCGCCATCACAAGCGCCGGCTGGTCAGCCCCGACTTCGCCGCGTTGGTGGCGGACAAGCTCGTCCCCGGCGGACGCTGGCGGCTGGCCACCGACTGGGCCGACTACGCCGACCATGTCCGCGAGGTGCTGGCCGGCGAGCCGCGACTGGCACCGGATCCCGACCCCGCGCCCCGCTGGGAGGCCCGGCCGGTCACCCGGTACGAGGCGCGCGGCCTGGCTGCAGGGCGCACCATCACCGACCTCTGCTACCGCAGGGCAGACCCGGCATGAGGCTGCGGCTGGACATCGCCTACGACGGCAGCGGGTTCCACGGCTGGGCCGCCCAGACCGGGCTGCGCACGGTCCAGGGAGAACTGGAGTTGTGGATCCAGCGGGTGCTCCGGCTGGAGACCCGCCCGGAGCTGGTGGTCGCAGGACGGACCGACGCCGGCGTCCACGCCCGCGGCCAGGTCGCGCACCTCGACGTGCCCGACGACCTCCCGGCCGACGAGATCACCGCGATGTTGGCCCGACGGTTGCGGCGGGCCCTGCCCGAGGACGTCCAGGTGCGGCGGGTGGCGCCGGCCGAGCCCGGCTTCGACGCCCGGTTCTCGGCGATCTGGCGTCGCTACTCCTACCGCCTCACCGACACGGTTCCCGATCCCATCCTGCGCCACCAGATCGCGGCCCTGAGGTCGCCGCTCGACCTCGCCCTGCTCAACACCGCGGCGTCCGCCCTGCTCGGACTGCATGACTTCGCCGCCTTCTGCCGCGCCCGCGCCGGCGCGACCACCGTCCGGGAGCTGCAGCTGGTGACGGCGCAGCGGGTGCCGGCGGGCCATGTCGAGATCGCCGTCAGGGCTGACGCCTTCTGCCACTCGATGGTCCGCTCCCTGGTCGGGGCGCTGGTCGAGGTCGGCACCGGACGGCGCGACCCTGCCTGGCTCGCCGGGCTGCTGGATGCCGACCGCCGCAGCGGCGAGGTGCCGGTGATGCCGGCCCACGGGCTGGTGCTGGAAGAGGTCGGCTACCCGCCGGCCGCCCAGCTCGCCGCCCGCGCGCAGGAGGCGAGGGCGCGGCGGGTGCTGCCGGATGACCTGCCAGGCGACTGTCCCCAGGAGGAGGCATGACCCACTACTTCACCACGCCCACAGGCCCCGAGCGCCGCCGGCTGGTAGCCGCACGGTTCTGGGACACCGACTGGGAGTTCGAGACCGCGGACGGCGTGTTCTCCGCCGACGGGCTCGACCTCGGCACCGCCGTGCTGCTGCGGGAAGCGACGCCCCGTCCGGGGTCACGACGCCTGCTCGACCTCGGCTGCGGCTACGGCGTCCTCGCTGTGGCACTGGCCACCGCCTGCCCCGCCGCCACCGTGGACGCCGTCGACACCAACGAGCGGGCGCTGGCGCTCACCGCCGCCAACGCCGCCCGGCACGGGGTGGCTGAGCGGGTCAGCACGATGCTGCCCGGGCAGGCCGACCCGGCCGCCCGCTACGACGAACTCTGGTCGAACCCGCCGATCCGGATCGGCAAGCAGGCGCTGCACGAGCTTCTGCTGACCTGGTTGCCCCGGCTCGCCCCCGGCGGGGTGGCCCGGCTCGTGGTCGGACGCAATCTCGGCGCGGACTCGCTGCAGCGGTGGCTGGTGGAGCAGGGCTACCCGTGCTCGCGGCAGGCGAGCGCGAAGGGGTTCCGGGTGCTGGTGGTTCACCCGACTGGTGACGCGGGAACCGGGTCGCCCTAGGCTGGGTGTGGTGGCACTTCGCCCCCTACCGAGAGGACCCAGATGACCGAGACCCCCACCCCCGACGGGGGCGGCTTCCTCGACAAGATCAAGGACTTCGCCGAGGACGCGATCGAGAACGTGAAGGAGTTCGCCGAGGAGGCGATCGACAACATCAAGGAGTTCGCCGGCACCGCGGGCGAGCAGGCCAAGGACTTCGCCGAGGACCTGCCAGAGAACGCGAAGCGGTTCGCCGACAGTGCGACCACCGCGGCCAAGGACTTCGCCGAGGACGCGTCCGCCAAGGTCAAGGAGTTCACCCAGGACGTGACCGGCGCGGCCGAGACCCACGCCGAGGACCTGACCGATGACCTCAGTGGCGGCGAGGACCGCCCCGAGCAGGACGTCTAGCCGGTCCCCCGGCACACCTGTCTCCGCGCCCCGGACGCCGCGGTCCGCCACGCCCGGGGGGCGGATGCACTAGAGTTCTGCCCACCTGAACCCTTGCAGGGGAAGCCGGTGCGAATCCGGCGCTGACCCGCAGCCGTGAGGCTGGCCCAGCCAGCCAAGTCGGAGTGCCTGCACCGTGTTCTGGCTCATTTCAAACCCGTCGTGGAATGCGGGTGGAGCCGGCACCCTGCGTCCCGGCCACCCTCAGGCCACGGAAAGGACACAGTGGTGACCCCTCTTCTCCGTCTGCTCGCCGTCGGGACTACGGCGCTGGCAGCATCCCTCCTCCTGGTCGCGCCGATCGCCTCGGCCCAACCCGACACCGCCGCCGCGCAGCGCGCCGCGGGGTACCTCGTCGGCAACCTTGTCGACAGCGACCACCTCACCTCCGAGTTCGGCGACGAGTCGATCACCGCCGACGCGGTCCTCGCCCTGGTCGCCGCCGGACGGGCCGAGGACGCCGCGACCGTCGACGCCATGGCCGACTACCTCGAGGCGCGCACCCCCGGGTACGCCACCAGCCCCGAGGCGGCGGCGAAGCTCACCCTTGTCGCGCTCGCCACCGACCGTGACCCGCGCGCCTTCGGCGGCACCGACCTCGTCGCCGCCGTCGCCGCCGGGGTGCAGCCCGACGGCAGCTTCGGAGCCTTCCCCGGGCCCTACGCGTCCGGCCTCGGCCTGATCGCGCTCGCCCGGACCGACACCGCGATCCCCGCCCCGATGATCGACTGGCTGCTGGCCCGCGCCGCCGACGGCGGCGGCTGGGGGTACGACCAGGACCAGCCCGCCGACCCGGACAGCACCGCCATGGCGATCCTCGGGCTGAGCGCTGTGTCCGATCCCACCGCCGAGGTCACCGCGGCGATCGACGCCGCGGTCGCCTGGGCGACCGGCAGCCGTCAGCCGGACGGTTCCTGGCCCGGCTTCGCTCCGGTGAACTCCACCGCCACGCTGGGGTCGGCGCTGCAGGAGACCGGGGTCGACCAGCCCGAGGCGGTTGGTTACCTCACCGCGGCGCAGCTCCCGGACGGCAGCCTGCCGACCGGCGCCGAGGGGGCCACCGCCGGTGACCTGCTCGCCACCGCCCAGGCCGCCCTGCTGCTCGCCGGCGGGAGCTACCTCACGCCGGCCACAGCCTCCGGCTCGGGCGGGGTGGGCACCCCGCTGCTGTGGTGGGGGTTCGTGGCCGTCCTCGCGGTCGGCGTCGGCGTCGGCGCGGCGCTGCAGCGACGATGAGGCGGCTCCTGGCGGCGCTCGCCGCCGCTGCCGGCCTCGCGCTGGCGGGACCGGCGGTCGCCCCCGCGTCCGCCGCGCCGGACGGCTGCACCGGGGTCTGGGTGGTGGTGGACGCCACCGCCGCCGGCGGGGAGGTCACCACTGCCTGCGCCCCCGCCCACGCCACCGGCACCGAGGCGCTCGGCAGCGCCGGGTTCGACGTGGCACGCCAGGCGGGCATGGTGTGCCGGGTGGCAGGCGTGCCCGAGCGGTGCGAGGTGTCGACCACCGCGTACTGGTCGTACTGGCAGTCCACCCCCGACGGCACCGGCTACGGGGAGTGGATCTACGCCTCGCTGGGTCCGGACAGCACGAAGCCGGCGGGCGGCGCCGCCGAGGGCTGGGTGTTCGGCGACGGCCGGACGCCTCCCGCGGGCCCGCCCACCGAACTGGCGACGCCGGGAGCCGAGCCCGCTCCCGCCGAGCCCGCCCCGGCGATGCCCAGCACCGCGCCGGAGACCTCGGGCGCCGGGCTGTCGGGCCCGCTGGGGATCGCGGTGGTGGCAGGGGGCGTCGCGGTGGCCGCCGGCGCGGTCTGGCTGGCGCGCCGGAGGGCAGCCTGATGCATCCCTGGGCGTGGTGGGCCTGGGCGGTGGGGCTGGCGGCGGCCGCCAGCAGCACCACCAACCCGCTGCTGCTCACGATGCTGGCGGCGGCGCTGGTCGCCGTCGTGCTGCTGCGCCGCGGGGACGCGCCCTGGGCGGCCTCGCTGTCTGCCTACCTGTGGCTGGCCGGCTTCATCCTCGTCATGCGGCTCGGCTTCCAGCTCCTGGTGGGTGTCCCGTTCGGCACCACAGTCCTGTTCACCCTTCCCGAGCTGCCGTTGCCGGACTGGGCGGCGGGGATCCGGCTGGGCGGACCGGTGACAGCGGAGGCGATGACCTTCGCGCTGTACGACGCGCTGCGGCTTGTGGTGATGCTGTTGTGCGTCGGCGCCGCCAACTCACTGGCCAACCCACGGCGAGCGCTGCGCTCGGTGCCCGCCGCGCTGTACGAGGCCTCGGTGGCGGTGGTGATCGCGCTCACCGTGGCGCCCCAACTGGTGGAGAGCATCCAGCGGGTGCGGCGCGCGCGCCGGCTGCGTGGCGACCAGGGGCGGGGACGGCAGCTGCTCGGGTCGCTGGTGGTGCCCGTCCTCGCCGATGCCGTCGACCGCTCGCTCGCCCTCGCCGCCGGCATGGAGGCGCGCGGGTTCGCGCGCACCCGCGGCGACCGGGCCCGGGGCAGCCTGGCCGGCATGCTGGTCTCGGCGATGGTGGCGATGTTCGGGCTCTTCCTCGCGCTGGGCACACAGTGGACGCTGCAGGCCTTCGTCGTCCTGGCTGTCGGCGCCGCCGGGATGGTGTGGGGCCTGCGACGGGCGGGCAGGCGGCTGCGGGTGACGCACTACCGTCCCGACCCCTGGGGCTGGCGAGAGACGGTAGTGGCGCTCGCGGGGGTAGTAGCGGCGATCGCGGTGACCTGGCTGCGCTGGGCGGACCCGGCATCATTCACGCCGTCGGTCGACCCCCTGGCCTGGCCGCCGCTCACCGTCTCGATGCTCCTCGTGACGGCACTGGCCGTCGTGCCCCTCCCCCTCACCTCGCCACGCACGTCCGTGGCGCCGCCCGCCTCGCGGATCGACACCAGGGTGCGCAGCCTGCGTCCCCGTCCGGAGCGCGAACTGGTGGGCGCATGATCGAACTCGACCAGGTGTCGTTCACCTACCCCGGCGCCGGGCGGGCCGCCCTCAACGGGGTCAGCCTGCAGATCCCGGACGGCGACCTGTGCCTGGTCGTCGGCGGCACCGGCTCGGGCAAGTCGACCCTGCTCGGGGCGCTGAACGGTCTCGTCCCCCACTTCACCGGCGGCCTGCTGCGCGGCCGGGTCACGGTGGGTGGCCGGAGCACCCGTGACCACCGCCCCCGCGAGCTTGCCGACCTGGTCGGCTACGTCGGGCAGGATCCACTGCGCGGCTTCGTCACCGACACCGTCGAGGACGAGATCGCCTACGGCATGGAGCAACTCGGCATCGCCCCGGCCTCGATGCGCAAGCGGGTCGAGGAGACCCTCGACCTGATGGGGATCGCCGACCTGCGGCGCCGGACCCTCATGACCCTCTCGGGCGGCCAGCAGCAGCGGGTGGCGATCGCGGCCGTCCTGGCCGCCCAGCCGCGCGTGCTCGTCCTCGACGAGCCGACCTCGGCGCTGGACGCCACCGCGGCCCAGGACGTCCTGGCCGCGATCGCCAACCTCGTCCACGACGTCGCCCTCACCGTCGTGCTCGCCGAGCACAGGCTGGAGCGGGTGATGCAGGCTGCGGACACGGTGATCTGGCTGCCCGGCGACGGGTCGGCCCGCTACGGGCCGGCGGCGGCCGTCCTCGCCGAAGCGTCGGTGGTGCCGCCGCTGGCGGCGCTCGCCCGTGTTCTCGACTGGGACGAGGTGCCGCTCAGCGTGCGGGAGGCCCGCCGCCGGGTCCAACTGGCGGGGATCGTGCCCCGGCCACCGGCGCCACCCGCACCGCCCGCCGGCGAGCCGGTACTGCGGGCCCACGGGCTCGGCGTCCGCTACGGCAGCCTGGACGCCGTCCGGTCGCTCGACCTCGAACTGCGCCGCGGCACCGTCACGGCGTTGCTGGGCCGCAACGGGGCCGGGAAGTCGTCCCTGCTGTGGGCACTGCAGGGGGCGCTGACCGCCACGGGAGAGGTGACGGTCGACGGGGTGGACCCCCGCGGGCTGTCCGCGGCCGAGGCCCGCCGCCGGGTTGCCCTGGTGCCGCAGACCGCCGCCGACCTGCTCTACCTGCCGTCCGTCGCCGACGAGTGCGCGCAGTCCGACACCGAGAGCGGGGTCGAGCCCGGCACCACCGCCGCCCTGCTGGCCTCCCTCGGGATCCGGGTCGAACCCCAGGCCGATCCCCGCGACCTGTCCGAGGGCCAGCGGCTGGCGCTCGCCCTGGCGATCCAGCTCGCCGTCCGGCCGCCGGTGGTGCTGCTCGACGAGCCGACCCGCGGCCTCGACTACACCGCCAAGGCCGACCTGCACCGGGTGGTCGCCGGGCTGGCAGCGGCCGGCGCCGCCGTCCTGATCAGCACCCACGACGTCGAGTTCGCCGCGCTGGTCAGCGAGCGGATGCTGATCATGGCCGACGGCGAGATCGTCGCCGACGGCACCACCGCACAGCTGTGCACCTCATCGCCCGCCTACGCCCCGCAGATCGCGAAGGTGTTCGCGCCGGTGCCTGTGCTCACCGCCGGTGACGTCGAGCGGGGGCTGCGATGAGCCGCAGCGCCGGCGCCCCGCCGCGTCCCGCAGCGCTCGGCGCGGGAGCCTCGGCCGCCGTGGTGGCAGGGCTGGTGGCGGGGCTCGCCGCCTTCTTGTGGCCGCTGTTCCTGTCGTCGTCCTCGGTGGTGGCGCCGGCGCAGGCCCCGCTGCTGTTCGCGGTAGTTCTTCCCCTCGTGCTTGCCGTGATGATGTCGGAGCTGGCGGGCGGTCGGCTCGACGTCAAGGCGCTCGCCGTGCTCGGGGTGCTGGCCGCGGTCGGTTCGATCCTGCGTCCGCTCTCGGCGGGGACGGCCGGGCTCGAGCTCGTCTTCTTCCTGATGATCCTCGGCGGTCGGG
>JAEYUH010000327.1 GCA_023432725.1 Actinomycetes bacterium
GTGCCGATCCTGCCGTCGTCGGTTCCCGCGGCGGCACGCAGCACGACGTCACGCGCCATCTGCTCGGTGAGTTCGACGACCCCCGCCGCCAGCTGCTCGGAGTGGGAGACGATGACCAGGGCGACGGTCATGCCGACTCCGCGGCGGTGGCCGCCGCCGCCAGGATGTAGGCGGTCGAGGTCGCCCCCGGGTCCTTGTGGCCGATCGACCGGTCACCCAGGTAGGACGCCCTGCCCTTGGTCGCCTTCAGCGGAATCGTCGCCTCGGCGCCCTCGGCGGCCGCGTCGGCAGCAGCCCGCAGCACAGCGACCGGGTCGCCGCCGTCGGCCGCAGCCTTCGCGGCCTCCAGCGCCGGCGTCCAGGCGTCCACCATCGTCTTCTCCCCGGTGGTCGCCTTGCCCCGGGCGACGATGCCTTCCAGCGCCCCGGCCAGCAGGCCGACGACGCCCGCGGCGTCGAGGTCACCCTCGAAGCCCTTGGACGCGCGCAGGAAGGCGGTGCCGTACAACGGCCCGGCCGCCCCGCCGACCGTCGACATCAGAGTCTTGGCCACCACCTGCAGCACGTCCTGCACGGACTCGACGCCGTCCAGCTTCGCCACCACGGCGGTGAAGCCCTTGTCCATGTTGGCGCCGTGGTCGCCGTCCCCGATCGCCCGGTCGAGGTCGATCAGTTCCATCCTGTGTTCTGCCATGGCTGCCTGGGCGCCGCGGATCCACGCCAGCGCCCAGGCAGTCGAAAGAGTGTCGCTCACGCGGTCAATCCTCACACACCGCGCCGCAGGGCCACGGTGTGCACCGGGGCGTCGTACAGCTCGGTGAGCTCGTCGTCGAGTTCGAGGACGGTGACCGAGCAGCCCTGCATCTCCAGCGAGGTGATGTAGTTGCCGACCAGCGACCGGCTGACCTCGAGCCCGGCGTCCTCGAGGCGCTTGCGGGCGTGGCTGTAGACGATGTACAGCTCGGCCTCGGGGGTGCCGCCCATGCCGTTGACGAACAGCAGCACCTTGCCCGACCACTCCCTGTCGGCGAGGATCGCGTCGACCAGCTTGTCGGTGATCTCGTCGGCGCTCGCCGCCGGGATTCGCTCGCGGCCGGGCTCGCCGTGAATGCCGATGCCGATCTCGATCTCGTCGTCGGGCAGGTCGAAGGACGGCTTGCCGACGTGCGGCACTGTGCACGCGGTGAGCGCGACGCCCATCGAGCGAACCTTGTCGTTGACCTTCTGGGCGATCGCGAGGACGCCGTCGAGGTCGTCGCCCCGCTGGGCGGCGGCGCCGGCGATCTTCTCGACGAGGACGGTGCCCGCCACGCCGCGGCGGCCCGCGGTCCAGGTGGAGTCCTCGACGGCGACGTCGTCGTTGACCACGATCGCCTTGACCGTGATGCCGTCCATCTCGGCCAGCTCGGCGGCGGTCTCGAAGTTGAGCACGTCACCGGTGTAGTTCTTCACGATGTGCAGGACGCCCGCACCGCCATCGACCTTCTTGGTCGCCTCGAGGATCGGGTCAGGCGTGGGCGAGGTGAACACGGCGCCCGGCACGGCGGCGTCCAGCATGCCGAGACCGACGTAGCCGGCGTGCAACGGCTCGTGGCCCGAGCCGCCACCGGAGACCAGACCCACCTTGCCCTGCACCGGCGCGTCCGCCCGAACCACGTAGTCAGGGTCGGTGTACACGGTGATGAGGTCGGCGTGCGCCGCCTGGAATCCTGCCAGGGTTTCGGCGACGACGTTCGCAGGATCGTTGATCAGCTTCTTCACAGGGCTCTCCTTTGAGACTGACGGTGGGGCGGGCACCCCCAACTCTGCCGCCTCGAAGCGATCTCGGCCAAGGGGTCGCGTTGCGCACTTTCGTGCAACGGCGTCCGGCAAGCCTGAACGAACGCGGGAATGATCCCGCGTTCGGGAGAAACGCAACGGCTCCCCGCCCTTGTCGGACGGGGAGCCGCGGTTGGCGGTGGCGGAGGGATTTGAACCCTCGGAGGGTTGCCCCTCACGCGCTTTCGAGGCGCGCTCTTTAGGCCGCTCAGACACGCCACCGCCGGAGAGTGTAGCCAACCCGGCACCGGCGCCGCGAATCGCAGGAGGGCAGGACGCGACGCCGCAGGGCGGCGGGCGGTTCAGACGACCTTGACCTGGATCAGCCCTGGCCTGCCGTCCCACAGCCCGTGGACCTCTTCGACCGGGAGGAAGCCCATGTCCTGGTAGAACACGCGGCTGGCTGCCGAGCCCGGCACGGGGTCGGACGGTCCGATCGTCTTGACCTCGATCAGGCGGGTACCGAAGGCCCGGGCATCGGCCTCGATCTCGGCCAGCAGTCGGCGTCCGATCCCCTGGCGCAGGTAGGCGCTGCGGACCGCCATCAGCTGCACCTCGACGGTCTCGTGGAAGTGCGGCTCCAGCAGCAGCACGCCGACCGCCTCACCGTCCGCGGACAGCGCAAGGTAGGTGACCAGGTCGCGCGCGGCCTCGACGTAGTGCTCTGTGGAGTGCGGCAGGACGATGCCCTCCGGCAGGTCCGCGAGGATCGAGGCCGTCACTTCCGGTGCCGGCTCGGTCCGCCGGACGGTGAAGTACACGC
>JAEYUH010000342.1 GCA_023432725.1 Actinomycetes bacterium
TCGGTCTCCTGGGGGAACCCGACGATCAGGTTGCTGCGGACGCCGGCGCGCGGGTCGCGGGACCTGATCTGCTCCAGCAGGCCGAGGAAGGACTCCGCGTCACCGAACCGGCGCATCCGGCGCAGCACGGGCCCCGAGGCGTGCTGAAAGGGCAGGTCGAAGTAGGGCACCACCGATTCCAGGCCGCAGATCGCGTCGACGAGCGTGGGACGCACCTCCGCAGGCTGCAGGTAGGACACCCTGATCCACTCCAGCCCGTCCACCGCGTCGAGGGCGACCAGCAGGTCCTCAAGGGTGGTGCCGAGATCCTTGCCGTAGGACGAGGAGTTCTCCGAGACCAGAACCACTTCCTTCACCCCGGTCTCGACCAGCCAGCGGGCCTCGGTGACCACCTCGTCGACACTGCGCGACAGGTACGAGCCGCGGAACCGCGGGATCGCGCAGAAGGCGCATCGCCGGTCGCAGCCGGAGGCGATCTTCAGTGGCGCTGTGGGACGCCCGTCGAGCCGCTTGCGCAGCAGCGGCGGACCGCTGGCAGGGAAGACCCCGAGGCCGCCGTGGCCGGGGACCACCAGCCCGCCGGCGCCTTCCCGGCGGGCAGCTGGAGCCACCGGCAGCAGGGTGCGCCGGTCACGTGGAGTGTGCGAGTGGTGCGGCTGCCCGGCCAGGATCTGGCGCAGCCGGGTGGAGATGTCGGCGTAGTCGTCGAAGCCGAGGACGGCGTCCGCCTCGGGCAGCTCGGCTGCCAGTTCGGCGCCGTAGCGCTCCGCCAAGCAGCCGACCGCAACCACCGACTTCACGGTGCCGGCGTCCTTCAGGTCGGCCGCGGCGAGCAGGGTGTCGATGGAGTCCTTCTTGGCGGCATCGATGAAGCCGCAGGTGTTGACGACCACCACCTCCGCGCCGGCCGGGTCGTCCACCAGGGCGAAGCCACCGGCGGCGAGCCGTCCTGCCAGCTCCTCGGAGTCGACATCGTTGCGGGCACAGCCCAGCGAGGCGATGTGGACAGCCGGTTGCGGGGTCATAACGTCGCAGACTACCGGAGCAGGCTTGGTCAGCCCTCGCGCAGGTTCGCCAGCACCTCGTCGAGATCGTCCGGCTTCACCAGCACCTCGCGTGGCTTGGAGCCTTCGGAGGGGCCCACGATGCCGCGGGTCTCGAGGATGTCCATCAGCCGGCCGGCCTTGGCGAACCCGACCCGCAGCTTGCGCTGCAGCATCGAGGTGGAGCCCAGCTGCAGGTTCACCACCAGTTGGGCCGCCTCCAGCACCAGGTCGAGGTCGTCGCCGATGTCCTCGGCGACCGCCCGTCCGGAATCGGCCGGCGCTGCAACGTCCTCGCGGTAGCTCGGCGCCTGCTGCTCGGAGACGTGCCTGACCACCGCCCTGATCTCGGCCTCGGTGACCCACGCCCCCTGGACGCGCAGCGGCTTGGACTGGCCCATCGGCAGGAACAGCCCGTCACCCTGGCCCACCAGCTTCTCCGCGCCCGGGGTGTCGAGGATGACCCGGGAGTCGACCTGGGAGCTGGTGGCGAACGCGAGCCGGGACGGCACGTTGGCCTTGATCAGGCCGGTCACCACATCGGTGGACGGTCGCTGCGTGGCCAGCACGAGGTGGATGCCCGCGGCGCGGGCGAGCTGGGTGATCCGCACCACCGAGTCCTCGACGTCGCGGGGGGCCACCAGCATGAGGTCGGCCAGCTCGTCCACGATCACGACGAGGTAGGGGTAGGGAGCCAGCACCCGCTCCGACCCGGGCAGCGGCTTGGCCTGGCCGGAGAGCACCGCCCGGTTGAAGTCGTCGACGTGGCGGAAGCCGAAGTGGGCCAGGTCGTCGTAGCGGGCGTCCATCTCGCGGACCACCCACTGCAGCGCCTCGGCCGCCCGCTTCGGCGAGGTGATGATCGGTGTGACGAGGTGCGGGATGCCCTCGTAGTGGGTGAGCTCGACGCGCTTGGGGTCGACCATGATGAGGCGCACCTCGTCCGGCGTGGAACGCATCAGGATCGAGGTCACCAGCGAGTTCACGAAGCTCGACTTGCCCGAGCCGGTGGCGCCGGCCACCAGCAGGTGCGGCATTTTGGCGAGGTTCGTCACCACGTAGCCGCCTTCGACGTCCTTGCCCAGGCCGATGGTCAGCGGATGGTGGTCGTTGCGGGCGCGGTTGGAGCGCAGCACGTCGCCGAGGGAGACGATCTCCTTGTCGGCGTTCGGGATCTCGATGCCGATCGCCGACTTGCCGGGGATCGGCGAGAGGATCCGGACGTCGGCCGAGGCCACGGCGTAGGCGATGTTCTTCTCCAGCCGGGTCACGGTCTCGACCTTGACCGCGGTGCCGAGCTCGACCTCGTAGCGGGTGACTGTCGGGCCACGGGTGTAGCCGGTGACGGTCGCGTCGATCTCGAACTGGCGCAGCACCTCGCTGAGCCTGCTCACCACGGCGTCGTTGATCTGGCTGCGTGCCTTGGGCAACGAGCCGGGCTTGAGGATGGCGGCGTCGGGGAGGGTGTACACGACGTCGCCGGACAGCGGTGGCTGGGCGGCGCGCAGCGGTGCCGACGAGATCGCCGGGGCGACCAGCTCGGGCTTGGGCTTGCCGGCGACCACCGGCGCGGGCGGGTCTACCGGCTGGGTAGCCTCCAGGTCGATCGGGTCGAGTTCGGGGTCATCGCCCACGACGGGGGTGATGAAGGCCTCGTCACGGGTGAACTCGGTGGGCTCGGCAGGCTTGGGCGCGAGCTTCTCGCGGACGGCGGTGAACCGGCTGCCGAGTTCGTGGACGGGGATACCGAGCACCACCAGGACGCCGAAGCCGGCCACCAGCACCAGGATCGGGACGGCCAGCCAGACGCTGACCAGGTCGACAAGGAAGGAGGAGGAGAAGAAGCCGAGGAAGCCACCCGCTTCGCGGACGAGATCCGGCTGCGAGCCGCGGGGCACCCCGTGCGCGATGTGGATGAGGCCGAGGACGCCGAGCAGGACCGTCGCCCAGCCGATCGCCTGCCGGCCGCCGGGGCCGTTGCGGTCGGGGTGGCGAAGGGTGCGCCAGGCCATCCACACCGCGACCACGGGAACGGCGTAGGCGAAGCTGCCGACGACTGTCGCCACGGCGACCCTGATCCAGCCGCCCGCGGCGCCCGGCAGGCCGAACCAGAACTCCCCCGCCACGACGAGGCCGAGGATGAGCAGCGCCAGTCCCGCGCCGTCGCGGCGGTGGGCGGGATCGAGGTCGCGGGCTGAGCTGCCGACAGCGCGGGCGAGCTTGCCCACCACCGTCGCCAGGCCACGCCAGAAGCCTGCGATTCCGCGTCCGATGCTCGACAGCAGTCGGCTCAGGCCGGAGGGTTCGGCAGGGCGCCCCCTGCCGGTGGTGCGGGCGGGGGTCTTCTTGCTTCCTGACGCTCGAGGGGCCGTCGTCGTCCGGGTGGACGCGTTGCTCCGGCTCCGCGAGGGGGAAGACGCGCGGGTCGCCATGGTCGAAGGCTAAGGGATTCGCCGCTCATCAGCGGCGTTGGCGCGCCGCCGGAGGTATAACTCCCCCCGCGTGTTCCACCAACTTCTGCCAGCCACCGGGGC
>JAEYUH010000349.1 GCA_023432725.1 Actinomycetes bacterium
GAGGAAGATCGTGTTGTTGCGCGGAGTCGCACGGATGTCACCGGTGAGGAAGATCCCCCCGGACACCACGAACAGGGCGAGCAGCAGGGTGATGAACTGGCCGTACTCGACCAGTGCATGCACCACCGAGCCGGCCTGCCCGGCGGCCAGGTAGGCGACCGCGACCGGCACGCCCAGCAATGCCGAGACGCCGAGCTTGACCGAGTTCCGCTCCCAGGCGGGTTCGGTGGCCGGGATGAGCGGCAGGATCGCGATGCACGCCAGCAGCAGGGCGAACGGGATGATGCTCCACCACTCGACCGTCATCGCAGCTCCTGGGGTTCGTCGCCGGCCCGGTGTGTGGCGTGGGCCAGGGCTCGATCACCTTGGGGGACCACTCTAGGGGGGCGGGACGCCGTCGCGGCGAGTGGGGCGATCGGGTGCGACGCTCAGCGCTGGACGCGCGCGTTGCCCTCCCAGATCGCCCAGACCTGGGCCTCGTCGGCGGGGGCGCCGTAGTCGGCGAGCGAGGTGGCGGCCAGCGCGCCGGTGGCCCAGCCGAACCGGGCGCAGCGCTCCACGTCCCATCCCTTCAGGACGCCGTACAGGACGCCGCCCACCGAGCCGTCACCGCCGCCGATCCGGTCCAGCACGTCGATGTCGCGCAGCGGCAGGACGACGAACTCGCCGTCGTGCCTCAGCACCATGCCCCACTTGTGGTGGTTCGCCGACACCACTTCACGCAGTGACGTCCCGATCCAGGAGGCGTTGGGGTAGGCGTGCTTGATCCGGCCGATCATCTCCTTGAAGCCGTCGATCTCGGCGTCGATGCCTTCGCCGCCGGCCTCGGGCCCCGCGATGCCGAGGCAGAGCTGGAAGTCCTCCTCGTTGCCGTAGAGGATGTCGCACAGCCCGGCGATCTCGTGGAACGCCCTGGACAACTCCTCCTCGCGACCCTTCCAGAAGGACGCACGGTAGTTCATGTCCATGCTGACCAGCGTGCCGTGCTGCTTCGCGGCCTTAGCCAGCTCGACGCAGAACTGCGAGGTCTTGGGCGACAGGGACGCGATCAGCCCTGACAGGTGGAGGATCTTCACCCCTTCGGCCCCGAACAGCCGGTCGAGGTCGAACTGGTCGATGCTGAGTTCGCGGCCCACCTCGCCGGCCCGGTCGTTCCAGACCCGGGGGGCGCGGCCGCCGAATCCGGAGTCGGCGATGTTGAACTGGTGCCGCAGCCCCCACGCGTCGCCTTGCGGCAGGTCAGGCCCTTCGTAGCTCATGTTGCGCGCCCGCAGGTTCGCCTTGATGATCTCGGCGATCGGCGACCCGGCCACGAACGCGGTCAGCACCTTCGTCGGTTCGCCCAGGTAGGACGCGACCGCCGCCACGTTGGTCTCGGCGCTGGTCGCCTGGAGCACGAACCGGTCGGCGGTGTGCACCGGCTGGCGGTTCTCCGGGGTGATCCGCACCCCCATCGAGGTGGGGACGACGAGGGACCAGCGGGCGTCCTTGCGCAATTCCATGGAGCTACCTTTCAGTGTCTTCGCGGGCCAGGTCGGCCAGTTGGGTGGCCTGGGACACGACGGCGGCGCGCAGCCGCTCGTCACCGGCCAGGTCGGGGTCGAGGAAGTGGAGCACGCCGGCGACGGTCTCCTCAAGCGTCCCGACGGCGAGTTGCTGCACCTCGGCGGCGCGGGCGTCCTTCACCGGCGCGCCGAGCCCGCGCAGGTGCTGCACCCACGCGGCGACGACCCTGGCCGCACCCTCGGCGACCCTGCCCTGCGCGAGTTCGGCACGCAGGGTCGGGACGATCCGGACGCCGACCTTCAACGATCCGTCGGCGGCGATCTGGGCCAGGGCGTGGCGGATGTTGGGGTTGCTGAAGCGGCCGAGCAGGGCTTCGCGGTAGGCGGCGAGATCGGCGGCCGGCAGCGGGATGTGGCCGCATGCCTCGTCCCACCATTGCTCGACCCAGGCCCGGCAACGGGGGTCGGCGATGGCGTCGGCGACTGTCTCGTGGCCGAGCATGCTGCCGGCCCAGGCCAGCAGCGAGTGAGCCCCGTTGAGAAGGTACAACTTGCGCCGCTCGAACGGTCCGACGTCGGCGACGAGCTGCGCCCCGGCCGCCTCCCAAGCGGGCCGGCCGGCCGGGAAGTCGCCCTGGATGACCCACTCGCTGAATGGTTCGGTGGGCACCGGCGCGGCGTCGACGACGCCGGTGGCGGCAGTCACGTCGTGGCGGTGCTGGTCGGTGGTGGCAGGTGTGATCCGGTCGACCATGGTGGTGCCGAACGAGACGTTGGCCGCGATCCACTCCCCGAGCGAGGGGTCCACCTCGTCGGCAAGGTCGGCGACCACGGTGGCGACCACGTCGCCGTTGTGGGACAGGTTGTCGCAGGACACGACGGCGATCGGGCCGGCGCCGGCGGTACGCCGGGCGAGCAGGCCCGCGACCAGCCGGCCGGGCGTGGTGGTGACCGGTCCTGACGGGTCGGACCGCAGTGCGGCGATGTCGTCGACCACGGCGGGCAGGGCGGTGTCGTGGCGCCCGTCGGGGCCCCGCAGGTAGCCGGCCTCGGTGACGGTGAGGGTCAGGATCGCGACGGCGGGGGAGCGCAGGTAGGCGAGGAAGGCGTCATGCTCGGCGGCGGCGTGGACTGCGACGAGCGAGGAGATCACCTCGAACGAGTCACCGTCCGGCCCGCGGGTGATCAGCGTGTACAGCCCGTCCTGCGGGCCCAGCGCGTCGGCCATCGCGGGGGAGCGGCCGGTGAAGCCCGCGATGCCCCACTCGGCGGCGTCGGTGGCGTGCTCGGTGTACCAGGCCTGGTGGGCGCGGAAGAAGTTGCCGACTCCGAGGTGGACGATCCGCACCGGTGCGGCTGGGCGGCCGTGCCCCGCGGCGCGGGAGAGCCGAGCGGCGGGGGTGGTCATAGCTTGAACGCCTTCCGCGGGTTGCCCACCACGAGCTCTGTGGCGGTGTCGATGGCTTCGTCGAGGGTCAGCCGGTGCTCGCCGACCAGCCTCGCCAGGTAGCCGGCGTCGATCCGGCGGCTCAGGTCGTGGCGGGCGGGGATCGACGCGAAGGCCCTGGTGTCGTCGATGAAGCCTGACGTGCGTCCGAACCCGGCAGCTTCGGTGACCGCCCCGCGGAACCGGTTCATCGCGTCCGGGGCGTCGATGAACCACCACGGCACCCCGATGTAGACCGACGGGTAGAAGCCGGCGAGCGGGGCGAGTTCGCGGGAGTAGACAGTCTCGTCCATGGTGAAGAACACGACCTGGAAGTACGGCGAGGTGCCGAAGGCGGCCAGCATGGGCGCGACAGCGTCGGTGAACTCGACCTGCAGCGGGATGTCCGCGCCGACGTCGGCGCCGTACCTGGCGAACATGCCAGGGTGGTGGTTGCGGTGCACGGCCGGGTGCATGGTCATCACCAGGCCGTCGTCGGCGGCCATCCTTGCCTGCTCGAACATGAAGCCGCGGCGCAGCGTGTCGGCCTCGTCCGGGGTGAGTTGCCCGGCCCGGGCGCGGGCGTACAGCTGCCCGGCCGCCGCCTCCTCCAGCGGTTCCACCCGGGCGTCGCGGTGGGAGTGGTCGGTGGAGACGGCGCCGTGGCTCTTGAAGTAGGCCCGCCGGTTCTCCATCGCCGCCACCCAGCCGGCGTAGCTGTCGACGTCGACGCCGCTCACCTCGCCGAGCCGGTCGATGGCGTCGTTCCAGTCGGCCCGGGCTGCCTCGAGGTACCGGTCGGGACGGAAGGTGGGCACCACCTCGCCGGTCCAGGTCGGGTCGGCGGCGAGCCTGGCGTGGCAGGCGAGGTCGTCGCACGGGTCGTCGGTGGTGGCCAGGACCTCGATGCCGAAGCGCTCGTACAGCGCCCGCGGCCGGAACTGCGGGGTGGCCAGCCGGGCCGCGATCGCGTCGTAGAGCTCGTCGGCGGTCTCTGCCGACGGGGCGGTGTCGATCCCGAAGATGTCGACCAGCTGTGACTCCAGCCAGAACCTCACCGGGGTGCCGCGATAGGCCTTCCAGTGCGAGCACAACAGCCGGAACGCCGACCGCGCGCGGTCGGGGCCGAAGTCGTCCTGGCCGACGCCGAGTTCGGACAATGCCACCCCGTTGGCGTGCAGCAGCCGGGTGACGTAGTGGTCGGGGGTGATCAGCATCGAGGTCGGGTCGGCGAACTGCACGTCGTCGGCCAGCCACTGCGGCGGGACATGGCCGTGAGGGGAGATGATCGGCAGCCCGGCGACCTCCTGGTAGATCTCGCGGGCGATCTGCCGGAGGCCTGGGTCGGCGGGCAGCATCCGGTCCGGGTGAAGGTCGAGGTGGGCCATGGATCCCATCGTGGTGGCTGCCGCCGACGAGGCGGTATGCGTTGCCGCGTGTTGCCCCCGGCGGTTGCCCTCGGCGCAACCGGACGGCAGGGTGGGCACATGACCGACAACCGGGATGTCGTGGTCGCCCTGGCAGCGGGCGCGGCCGTCGTCGGTGGGCCGCAGCACACCCTCACCAGCGAGCAGATCCGCCAGTTCATCGCCGAGCAGCTCGGCGCGCTCGACCTCGACGGCGCGCGCGTCTGCCTGGTGATTCCGGACGGCACCCGCAGCAGCCCGCTACCCCTGCTGCTGCGCGCGGTCCACGCGGCGCTGGCGGGCCGGGTCACCAAGCTCACCGCGGTGGTCGCCCTCGGCACCCACGTGGCGATGTCGCCGGAGGCGCTCGCCCAGCTCCTGGGCTATGCCGACGCCGGCCTCGAGGCGACCTACCCGGGCATGACCGTGGTCAACCACGAGTGGTGGAAGCCCGAGACGTTCGTCACCCTGGGCACGATCAGCGCCGAACGGGTCGGCGAGCTCAGCGGTGGGCTGCTCGAGGTGCCCGCCGAGGTCGCGCTGAACCGTGCTGTGGTCGACCACGACGTCGTGCTGGTGATCGGCCCGGTGTTCCCCCACGAGGTGGTCGGGTTCTCCGGCGGCAACAAGTACTTCTTCCCCGGCATCGCCGGCCAGCAGATCATCGACCTCACCCACTGGGTGGGCGCGCTGATCACCAGCGCGCAGATCATCGGCAGCCTGGGCATCACCCCGGTCCGGGCGCTGATCGACGAGGCGGCATCGCTGATCCCGAGCCGGCGGCTGGCCCTGTGCGTGGTCGCCAAGTCGGGCAGCCATGACCTCCACGCGGCGTCCTTCGGCGCCCCGGAGCCGGCCTGGGCCGCGGCGGCGCTGATCTCGGCCGAGACCCACGTCCGCTACCTGGCGGAACCGGTGAAACGGGTGGTGTCGCTGATTCCCGAGAAGTACGAGGACATCTGGACTGCGGCGAAAGGCTTCTACAAGCTGGAACCCGTAGTCGCCGACGGTGGCGAGGTCATCCTGTACGCCCCCCACGTCAAGGAGATCTCGTTCGTCCACAAGGAGATCTACGACATCGGCTATCACTGCCGTGATTACTTCGTGAAGCAGTGGGACAGGTTCTCCGACATCCACTGGGGAGTCCTCGCGCACAGCACCCACCTGCGCGGTGCCGGCACCTACGACGAGGTCGACGGGGAGCGGTGCCGGGTGGACGTGACCCTGGTCACGGGGATCCCCGAGGAGAAGGTGCGCGGTGCCAACCTCGGCTACCTGGCGGTGGAGGACTTCGACCTGGCCGCCTACGAGGCCGACCCGGACACCCTCGTGGTGCCCAACGCGGGCGAGACCCTCTTCCGGCTGCGCTGACCCGTCGAGCCGCGGACCTGCAGCTGGGTCGGCAACAGCAGCGCGTGCCCGCTGCTGGGCCTGGCGCCCTGGATCAGCGCCAGGACGTTGTTCACCGCGGTGACGCCCATCTGCCGGGTCGGCGCCGCCACGGTGGTCAGGGAGGGCAGCACCAGCCGGGCGGTCAGGATGTCGTCGAAACCGGCCACGCTGACCTGGCCGGGGACGCTGACGCCGGCGGCGATCAGGGTGTGCATCACCCCGATCGCCATCAGGTCGTTGTAGGCGACCACCGCGGTCGGCGGCTTGTCGAGCAGGACCCGCCCCGCCGACCGCCCGCCCTCGAAGGTGGGCAGGAACGGACCGACCTTGTAGGTGTGCAGCCCCTTGGCGGTGCCGTAGTCGCGCAGGGTGCGGAACCGGACGCCGTCGGCCCAGGCGGCCTCCGGCCCGGCGACGTACACGATGCTGTCGTGGCCCAGCTCGCTGAGGTGGTCGACGATGGCACGCATCCCGCCGACGTTGTCGGTGATGACGCTTGGGATGTCACGCACCTCGCGGTTGAGCACGATGGTGGGACGCTGCTTGGCGATGGTGCGCAGCGCGGAGTCGGCCATCCGTGAGCTGGCGATGATGAAGCCGCCGACGACAGGGACGAGCCGTTCCAGCGCTACCCGCTCACGGGAACCGGACTCGCGGCAGTCGGCCAGCAGGATCTCGTAGCCGGCCTGGGTGGCGGTGACCTGGGCACCCCGGATCAGCTGGGCGTAGAACGGGTTGGCGACATCGGAGATCATCAGGCCCAGCAGTGGCGTCTGGGTGGGGGAGAGTCCCTGGCTGATCGGCCTGGCGCGGTAGCCGAGTTCCTCGGCGACGGCCCGGATCCTCGCGGCGGTCTCGACGTTCACCCGTCCGGGCCGGGCGAACGCGCGCGAGACGGTCGACGGTGCGACGCCGGCGGCCTGCGCGACGTCGTAGATCGTGACCGCGGGGGGTGGGTGCTCCGTCACGCTGTCAGGGTAGCGCGGGCGCCTCGGCGCCGGGAGTGAGCCCGGACGCCTCCGCGGCGGCGATCGCCCGCGCCAGCACGTCCCGCTCGGCGACCCCCAACGCCCGCGCGGCCTTCACCACGTCGTCGAACTCGGGGGTGGCTGTCACGATGCGGCCGTCGCGGTGGCCGACCTTGACCCGGACCGGCCTGTCGTCGACCAGCACCTCCACCCAGTCGCGCTCCAGGACGTGCTTCGTCGCGGGCACCTCCCGGACCCCGAGGGTGGGCACCAGCCGGAAGATGTGGTCGCGAAGCGCGAGCAGGTCGGCGTCCGACCCGAGGACGTGCAGGGTGTGGGCCGGGCGTCCCTTCTTCATCAGGATCGGGCTGAGCCAGGCGTCGTCCGCGCCGGCGTCCAGCAGCGCCGCCAGCACCCCCGGCCACAGCCGCGGATCCAGGTCATCGACGTTGGCCTCCAGCAGCCACGCGCTCGGCCGGTCGGCAGCAGCGCTGTGGTAGCCGGACGGTTGGGCCACCACCACCCGCACCACGTTCGGGCGGCCGGGGTCGTCCCGCGAACCGGCTCCCAGCCCCACCTTGAGCACCCGACCATCCGGCAGGGCCGCCGCGGGGCGGGCGAGGGTGGTCACCAGGGCCATGCCGGTGGGGGTGGCCAACTCGCCTTCGTCGCCGGCCAGCACGCTCCAGCCGGTGGCAAGTTCCAGGACGGCGGGGACGGGAACCGGGATCTCGCCGTGGGAGGTGCGCACGCTGCCCGACCCGACCCCTACCGGGCCGGCCGACAGCTCGGTCAGGGCCAGGTCGTCCAGTGCCGCGCAGACCCCGACGATGTCGGCTATCGAGTCCCACGCGCCCACCTCGTGGAAGTGCACCCGCTCGACCTCGATGCCGTGGGCCCTGGCCTCGGCGCGGGCCAGCGCCTCGAAGACAGCGAGCGCGTTCTGCCTGACAGCGGGCTTCAGCGGCGCGGCCTGGAGCATGGAGCGGATCGTGGTCCAGTCGCGGTGCGGCAGGTCGGCAACCAGCACGGAGACCTCGACCCGGCAGGCGCGCAGCCCGGCGCGGCGGACCTCCTGCGCGGTGAGGCTCACGGTCGCGGGCAGGACGGCCTCGACCGCCGTCCGCACCACGTCCAGCGAGGCGCCGGCATCGAGCAGTGCGGCGAGCAGCATGTCGCCCGCCACCCCGTTGCGGGCGTCGATCCAGCCGATCCTGGAAGTGGCCTCCGACTGCGGGGCTGCGCTCATGGGCGCGATCCTATGACGCCCCCCGGCTCAGGCGACCGTCAACTCCGCGACGTGGGCGTCGTGGGCGCTGGAGGTGCCGACATAGACGGTGAAGGTTCCCGTGGGCACCACGAACCCGCGCTCGTCGTCCGACCAGACCGACAGCGGGTGGCTGGTCGCGCCCGGGTCGACGGTGATCTCCACCGTGCGGCTCTCGCCGGGTTCGAGGAACGCCTTGGCGAACCCCACCAGACGCTTCGGCGGCTGGCCGGGGGAGGGGACCCCCAGGTACACCTGGACCACCTCGGCGCCGGCGACCTGCCCTGTGTTCGCCACCCTCGCCCGGACCACGACCGGCCGAGTGCCGTCGTTGTCGGTGCCCTCCACCGTCACGTCGCTGATCGAGAAGGTGGTGTACGACAGGCCGTAGCCGAACGGGAACAGCGGCTCGATGGCCTGCGACTGGTGCCAGCGGTAGCCGATCTCGCGGCCCTCGGAGTAGGTGATGGTCGGGAAGCCTTCGCCGGCGTCCACGCCCGGGTACCGGTCAGGGCGGCCGGCGTAGAACGTGTCGTCCTCGCTGCGCGGGTAGGTGGTGGGCAGCTTGCCGGACGGGTTGACGACGCCGAACACCAGGTCGGCCACGACGTGGCCGTCTTCGGCGCCCTGGTTCCACGCCTCGAGCACCGCCGGCGCGCGGTCCAGCCAGGGCATCAGGACGGGGCTGGAGTCCTTCAGGACCACCACTGTCCGCTCCACCAGGCCGAGCAGCGCCGCCACCATCTCGTCCTGCCGGTCCGCCATCGCTATCGAGGGCCGGTCGGCGCCCTCGGTGGCCACCACGCCAGCCATCACGATGAGGGTGTCTGCCTGCCGGGCTGCGGCGACCGCCTCGTCGAGGTTGGACAGGTCCCGCGCGACGGTCACCTTTTCGACAGTCGCCGTCGAGCCGAGGCCGGCCAGCAAGTCCCGCATCCCGTCCACCGGGGTCACGGTGTAGAGCGGGGTCACCTTGGACGATCCGCCGCCGCCCTGGCACGCGTCGTCGACGAAGTCCTTCTGGCCGACGATCAGCACGCGGCCGGCGGAGGCGGCATCGAGCGGGAGCAGGCCACCGTCGTTCTTGAGCAGCACGGCGGTCTGCTCACCGATCCGGCGGGAGCGGGCGCCGTTGGTCGCGGCGTCGATCGCCGTGGGGGCGTAGGGGCGCTCGAACTGCCCGAACCTGAACATCTGGGTGTAGCGGCGCACCAGGGCACGGTCGACAGTCTCTATCTCGAGGCTGGTGTCCTGCAGGGCTGCCTTCACGTTGGCCTCGTTGAGCCACTTCGCGTCCGGCATCTCGTGGTCCATCCCTGCGGTCAGCGAGCCGGCGGCCGACCGGCAGGACCAGAAGTCGCTCTGGACGTAGCCCTCGAACCCCCAGTCGGTACGCAGCACGTCGTGCAGCAGGTAGCGGTTCTCGGTCGCGTACACCCCCCGGACGCGGTTGTAGGCGCTCATCACCGCCGCGATCCCGGCGTCCTTCACCAGCATCTCGAAAGGCAGCAGGTAGAGCTCGCGCAGCACTCCTTCGTCGATCTCGACGCTGGCCCGGAACCGCTCGGTCTCCTGGTCGTTGACCACGTAGTGCTTGGCCATCGCGATCACGTCGTGGGACTGGATCGCCCGGGTGACCGCCACCCCCATCACGCCGGACAGGTAGGGGTCCTCGGAGAAGTACTCGAAGTTGCGCCCGGAGATCGGGGTGCGGTGCAGGCACACGCCCGGCCCCTCCAGCACGTGCTGGCCGAGCGCTGCCGTCTCGTCGCCGATGATGTCGCCGTACTCGGTGGCCAGGTCGGTATCGAAGCCGGCGGCCAGCGCGATCGTCATGGGCAGGGCGGTGGCCGGCGGTGACGGGGTGCCATCGCCCATGCCGACCCCCACCGGGCCGTTGGTGATCCGGAACCGCGGGATGCCGAGCTCGTCGATGGCGGCGACGTGCCGCTCGATCCTGATCTGCGCGGCGAGCTGCTCCATCTCTTCAGCCGTCGTCGCCTGGTTGCTGAGGCTGTAGATGTCGATGGTCTCCATCGCGCCGTGCAATTGGGCGATCTTCTGCTCGAGGGTCATCGCCGCGACGAGGCTCGTCGCGCGCTCGCGGGGGGTGGCCGTCTGGTCGAGCCAGGGCTTGTCGGTCTGGGTCATCGCTGCTCCTGTGTCGTGGGGGCTGGGGCCAGAGTGGCCCACTCGGGCCGGGTCCATCGAGCAGTTGCCGCCCGTTGCCCCGCTGCGCGACTCTCGAGGGGCCGGACCGGGGGCCGTGGCGGGGCCGCCACGCGCGGCAGGTGGTAGCGTGCGGCAACCAGCGGCAACCGATTGTGGGAGGGCGTCGTCGGCTGGTTGATTGGTCACCGAAGGACGGCACCGCCGCCGCACACCAGACCCCACCACCTGCGCCCAGGAGTACCGATGACAACGACCCCC
>JAEYUH010000027.1 GCA_023432725.1 Actinomycetes bacterium
CCCCTGCCACCAGCACCACGGAGGGGGTCACACGCCGAGGGCGGCCCCCATCTCGGCGCGCAGCCCTGCCATCACCTCCGCGGCCTGCTCCCGGGCGGCGCCCAGATCCTGGCTCGCCGCGGCCTCCAGCCGCACCTGCAGGTAGCACTTCAGCTTCGGCTCGGTGCCCGACGGCCTGGCGACCGCCCGCACCCGGGCGCCCTCCAGCAGCATCCCGTCGGTCGGAGGCAACCCGTCGAAGCCCTCGGCCAGGTCGACCACCCGCACCGGCTCCCCGACGAGCGTGGTGGGCGGCCGGGAGCGCAGCCGCTCCATCGCGGCGGCGATCAGCGACAGGTCGCTCACCCGCACCGACAGCTGGGAGGTCAGGTGGACGCCGTACTGCCGGGCGATCTCGTCGAGCCGGTCGGCCAGGGTCTGCCCGCTGGCGCGAAGACCTGCCACCAGGGTGAGGACGCGCAGCGCGGTGGTGATGCCGTCCTTGTCGGGCACCGCGGCGGCGTCGGTGCAGTAGCCGATCGCCTCCTCGTAGCCGAAGGCGAGGTCGGGCACCCGTCCGATCCACTTGAAGCCGGTGAGGGTGGTGGTGAACGGGTGACCGTGGGCGGCAGCCATCGTGCCCAGCAGCGTGCTGGACACCACCGAGCACGCGTAGGTGCCCGTCACGCCATGGCGGATCGCGTCGTCGGCCAGCAGCGCGCCCAGCTCGTCCCCGGTGAGCATCCGCCAGTCCCCGCCCACCACGGCCGCCACCGCGCACCGGTCCGCGTCCGGGTCGTTGGCGATCGCGACGTCGGCGCCCACCTCGCGGGCCAGCGCCAATGCCAGGTCGATGGCGCCCGGTTCCTCGGGATTGGGGAAGGCGACGGTGGGGAAGTCGGGGTCGGGCTGCACCTGCTCGGCGACCCGGTGCGGGGCGGGGAAGCCTGCGGCCTCGACCACCCGGTCGACCACGGCGGCGCCCACCCCGTGCAGCGCCGTGTACACCCAGGTCAGCTCCCGGGGCGACCCGGGCGCCACCAGCGAGGCGGCCCTGGCGACGTAGGCGTCGACGAGGTCGTCGCCGACCGTGCGGTAGTCGGTGCTGCGGGGCAGGTCCGCCACCGGACCGGTCGACGCCGCAGCGATCCCGGCGGCGATGTCGGCATCGGCCGGCGGCACGATCTGGGAGCCGTCGCCGAGGTACACCTTGTAGCCGTTGTCCTGCGGCGGGTTGTGGGACGCGGTCACCACCACCCCCGCTGCACAGCCGTAGTGGCGGATGCCGAAGGCCACCACAGGGGTGGGCAGCGGACGCGAGCACAGCAGCGGCGCGAGCCCGGCGGCGGCCAGGATCTCGGCGGTGTCGCGTGCGAACACCTCAGAGTTGTGGCGGGCGTCGTAGCCGACCACCACCGGCGCACCCTGGTGGCCGCGGGAACGCAGGTAGCCGGCGAGCCCTGCGGCCGCGCGCGAGACGACCACCCGGTTCATCCGGGCCGGGCCGGGACCGAGCGGCCCGCGCAGCCCGGCCGTCCCGAAACTGAGCGGTCCGGAGAAGGCGTCGGTGAGCTCGTCCAGCGCCGACGTGTCGCCGTCGAGGGCGGCGGCGAGCAGTTCGTCCAGCCGGGCGGCGGTGGCCGGATCGGGATCGCTGTCCCGCCAGTCGAGGACGGCCCGGCGGAGCTCGTCGGAGATGGTCACAGCCGCTCCAGCAGCCCGGTGAGGAGCGCGCGGAGCCGGGGCTCGGCGGCCCGTCCGGCCTCGATCACCTCGGCGTGGTCCAGCGGCTCGGGGGAGATCCCCGCGCCGAGGTTGGTAACCAGTGAGATCCCCAGCACCTCCATTCCGGCCTCGCGGGCGGCGATCGTCTCCAAGGTCGTGGACATCCCGACCAGGTCGCCGCCCAGCACCCGTGCCATCTTCACCTCCGCCGGGGTCTCGTACTGCGGGCCGCGGAACTGCACGTACACCCCCTCCAGGAGGGTGGGGTCCACCTCGCGGGCGAGTTCGCGCAGCCGCACCGAGTACGCCTCGGTCAGGTCGATGAAGGTGGCTCCCTTGAGCGGGGTGGCGCCGGTCAGGTTGATGTGGTCGCGGATCAGCACCGGCATTCCGGGGGTGTAGTCGGGGTTCAGCCCCCCGCAGCCGTTGGTGAGGACGATGGTGGTGGCCCCGGCGGCTGCCGCCGTCCGGACGCCGTGGACCACCGGCTCGACGCCCCTGCCCTCGTAGAAGTGGGTCCGCCCGGTGAACAGCGCTGCCACCTTCCCCGCCGCCGTGCGCAGCAGGCGCAGTTCGCCGCCGTGGCCTGCGACGACCGGGGCGGAGAATCCGGGGACGCTGTGCAGCGGGAGGGCGCCGATCGGCTCACCGAGCCCTGCGGCGGCACTGGACCAGCCGGACCCCAGCACCAGGGCGAGGTCGATGCGGTCGATTCCGAAGCCTTCCAGGACGTGCGCGGCCGCCGCCCGTGGGTCGAGATCAGTCACGTCGTGACTCTACCGATCCCCCTCCGAGGAGGCCACCGGGCGCGGGACGGAGTCGGCTTCGGAGGGGTCCTCCTCGTCCTCGTCATCCTCGTCGTCCTCGGCCAGGACTGTGAACAGCGATTCCGCGCGCAGTCGGCGGCGCGGCAGGTGGGTGATCACCACCAGCATGGCCACCAGAAGGCCCACCCAGACCGCTGCAAGCCCGGGGTGCACCATGCCGCGGGGGCCGGTGAGGTAGGCGAAGCCGACCAGCGCGAGGCCGACCAGCGCCAGCCCCGCGGCGACCCCCAGCGCCACCCTGCCCCGGCTGCCCAGGGGCTGCATCCGGCGCGCCAGGTGCCACAGGCCGAGGCCGAGCGCCGCCTGCAGCGGCAACGCCGCCAGTTCGAGCAGGACCACCTGGGCCGGGGTGGCCTCGGTCCAGCCGAGGATGATCATCGCCACGGCGGCGATCACCCCGTAGCCGATCAGGATGCCGACGATCCAGGGGCGGGTCATCCCGGCAGCCTAGACGCTGGGGTGGCCGGGACCGGTATCGGGCGGCCCGCGACGTGCGGGACCGGCGGGGGTTACGTCGTGGCCCACCGGCGGTAAGAATGCAGGAATGGCGACCGTGGTGATCATCGGTGGCGGGCCGGGCGGCTACGAGGCGGCCCTGGTGGCCCGGCAACTCGGCGGCGAGGTGACCCTCGTCGAGCGCGCCGAGGTCGGCGGCTCCGCCGTCCTGACCGACGTCGTCCCCAGCAAGACGCTGATCACCGCTGCCGAGCTGATGTCGGAGCTCCGCAGGGCGGGCGAGGTGGGGCTGCGGCTGCGCGGCGGCGGAGACCTGGCGCCCTCCGTCGAGGTGGACCTGGGGGGCGTGAACCGCCGGATCCGGGCGCTCGCCGAGGCGCAGTCGCAGGACATCCGGCGCCGGCTGACCGAGGACGGCGTCCGGTTGATCCGCGGCACGGGTCGGCTGGACGGCACCAGCCGGGTGATCGCCAGCACGGAGCACGGCGACGAGGCGCTGCCCGCCGACATCATCCTCGTGGCGACCGGCGCGCGGCCGCGGGAGCTGCCGACCGCCGTCCCCGACGGCGAACGGATCCTGACCTGGACCCAGCTCTACCACCTGGATCGGCTGCCCGAGCACCTGGTGGTGGTCGGGTCGGGGGTGACCGGCGCCGAGTTCGCCAGCGCCTACCGAACCCTCGGCGCCGACGTGACCCTCGTCTCGTCCCGCAGCCAGGTGCTGCCGGGGGAGGACGCCGACGCCGGCGCGCTGATCCAGACGGTGTTCGAGGCCAGCGGCATGACGGTGCTCAGCAACACAAGGGCGGCCTCGGTGGCCCGGCGGGGCGACGAGGTGGTGGTGACCCTCGCCGACGGCGCCGAGGTGCTCGGCTCGCACTGCCTGATGGCGGTCGGCGCGATCCCCAACACCGCAGGGCTCGGACTCACCGAGGCCGGGGTGGCGTTGGGACCAGACGGTCACATCACCGTCGACAAGGTCTCCCGGACCTCGGCCCGGGGGGTCTACGCCGCCGGCGACTGCACGGGGGTGTTCGCGCTCGCCTCGGTCGCCGCCATGCAGGGCAGGATCGCGATGTGGCACGCCCTGGGCGACGCCGTCACCCCGCTGGACCTCAAGGCGGTGGCCGCCACCGTGTTCACCGCGCCGGAGATCGCGACGGTGGGGGTCAGCGAGAAGGACCTGTCCGACGACCTGCGGGGGGTGGTGGCGCGGTTGCCGCTGCGGTCCAACGCCCGCGCCAAGATGCGGGCCGTCACCGACGGCTTCGTGAAGCTGATCTGCCTGCCGGCGACGGGAACGGTGATCGGTGGGGTGGTGGTGGCGCCCTCGGCCAGTGAGCTGATCCACCCGTTGTCGGTGGCGGTACGCAACCAGCTGACGGTCGATGAGCTGGCCGGCTCGTTCACCGTCTACCCGTCGCTGTCAGGCTCGCTGGGAGAGGTGGCGCGCCGGCTGCACGGGCACGCCGCCGACCGGGTCATCACGTACTGAGGACGCCGACCGCATCGGGGTCGTCGATCCGCCGGCCGACCGAGGCAGGATCGGACAGCAGCCGCGTGAACGCCAGCTGGGCGGCGCCGATCATCAGCAGGTGCGAACCCACCTCGGTCGCGGTGATCCGCACGCCGTCGAAGGAGGGCGGCAGGGCGGCCGCGGCGACCGCGGCGTGCAACCGCTCGGGGTCGTAGGCCAGCAGCGCCGACAGGAAGCCGCCCAGCGCCACCACCTGCGGGTTGAGCAGGTTGATGGCGGAGGCCAGCGCGGTGCCGAGGTGGTCGAGCTGGCGCTCAACAACCACCCGCACCTTCGGCGAGCGGTCGGCCAGGAGGGCCTTCTCGAAGGTGTCGGGGTCGACCCGGTCGAGGCCGAGCGCGGCCAGCAACTCGGCGCGGGTCACCTCGGCCTCGAGGGTTCCGGAGATCCCGGCGGAATCGGTAGCGGTCGAGGACGAGACCCGGATGTGGCCGAGCTCACCGCCGTAGCCCGAGGCCCCGGCCAGCAGTTCGCCGCCCGCCACGAGCCCGCCGCCGATCCCGCTGGCGCCGCCGTTGAGGTAAATGAAGTGCTGCCTGCCGCGGCCGGCTCCGAAGTCGCGTTCGGCCAGCGCCCCGAGCCCTGCGTCGTTGGCGACCGAGACCGGTAGCCCGGTGGCGCGTTCGAGTGGCTCCCCGAACGGCTCCTCGTGCCAGTTCAGGTGCGGCGCGTTCATCACCACGCCGTCACGGGTGCGGACCTGGCCGGGGACCGCCACCCCGATGCCCGCCATCAGGTGCTCGTCGAGCTCGAGCCGCATCCCGCCGACCACCGCCGCGATGATGCTGACGGCCTCGGCGGCGGACGGGATCCGGTCGTAGTCGTGCCGGATCACCCGCTTCACGGTGCCGTCCAGCCCGACCAGGCCGATGGTCAGGGCATCGATCTCGGGGTTGACCGCGATCGCCGCCACGTTCGGACGGACCGCGACGACAGGGCTGGGCCGCCCCACCCGGCGGGAGGCATCCGGCTCGCGCTCGCTGACGAGGTTGAGGTCGACGAGGTCGGCGACCAGGCTGGCGATGGTGGAGCGATTGCGTCCGGTGGCCCGGCTGAGCTCGGCCCGGGAGCATGGCCCGGACAGGTAGAGGATGCGCAGCACGGCGGACAGGTTCGCCCGGCGGATGCTCTCCGTGGTGCCGGTGATGCCGCCGGTGCCTCCTGGCATTGGGCCTCCTTCGCACCGGCATCCTGCGGTCGGTGTCGATGCGGCGCACGCAGCGGCGGCGACACCCGTCCCACCTCGTTTGTGGATAAGCGCAACATAACCGCTGCCCTCTCGCGATGGCAAGCGTCCACGAAATCGCCGCGACGATGCCACCTCCCTGACGGCCTCCAGCCAGGCGCGTAACCCCGAGGATGAGGTGGTCGGGGGAGGTGGACAGGCGACCGCGGGGATTATATGTTGGTGAAGGCAACATTCCGCACGCTGTAGTGACAGATTGGACCCTTCCGTGACTCTCACACCGACCCCCGCCGACAAGTTCACCTTCGGCCTCTGGACCGTTGGCTACGCCGGCAACGACCCGTTCGGGCCCGCCACCCGCGCCCCGATGGACGTCGTCCACGTCGTCGAGAAGCTCGCCGAGCTCGGCGCCTACGGGCTCACCTTCCACGACGACGACCTGTTCGCCTTCGGGTCGACCGAGGACGAGCGGCGCAAGCAGATCGACCGGCTGAAGGCCGCCCTCGAGGCGACCGGCCTGAAGACGCCGATGATCACCACGAACCTGTTCAGCCAGCCGGTGTTCAAGGACGGCGGGTTCACGTCCAACGACCGCACGGTGCGCCGCTTCGCGCTGCGCAAGGTGCTGCGCAATATCGACCTCGCCGCCGAGCTCGGTGCCACCACGTTCGTGATGTGGGGCGGCCGCGAGGGCGCCGAGTACGACGCAGCCAAGGACATCAGGGCCGCCCTCGAGCGCTACCGCGAGGCCGTCAACCTGCTCGGCCAGTACGTCGTCGACAAGGGCTACGACATCAAGTTCGCCATCGAGCCCAAGCCGAACGAGCCCCGTGGCGACATCCTGCTGCCGACCGTCGGCCACGCGATCGCCTTCATCGAGACCCTCGAGCGTCCCGAGATGGTGGGCCTCAACCCCGAGGTCGGCCACGAGCAGATGGCCGGGCTCAACTTCGCCTCGGCGATCGCCCAGGCGCTGTACCACGGCAAGCTCTTCCACATCGACCTCAACGGCCAGCGCGGCATCAAGTACGACCAGGACCTGGTCTTCGGCCACGGTGACCTGCACAACTCGTTCGCGCTGGTCGACCTGCTGGAGAACGGCGGCCCGAACGGTGGCCAGGCCTACACCGGCCCGCGCCACTTCGACTACAAGCCGTCGCGCACCGAGAACGAGGACGGGGTCTGGGTGTCGGCCGAGGCCAACATGAAGACCTACCTGCTGCTGAAGGAGCGGGCGGCGGCCTTCCGCGCCGATCCCGAGGTGCAGGAGGCGCTCGCGGCGGCCAAGGTGCCCGAGCTGTCGGTGCCCACGCTGGGTGACGGCGAGAGCTACGACGACCTGATCGCCGACCGCTCCGCCTTCGAGGACTTCGACGCAGGCCGGTACTTCAACGAGATCGGGTTCGGCTTCGTCCGCGTCCAGCAGCTGGCCACCGAGCACCTGCTCGGCGCCCGGTAGAGACGGAGGGATGGGGATGGCCCGGGTGGTCGGGGTCGATTCGTCGACCCAGAGCTGCAAGGTTGTGGTGCGGGACTCCGGTACCGGGCAGCTGCTGGCCAGCGGCCGGGCCCCCCATCCTGACGGGACCGCCGTCGACCCCGCCCACTGGTGGACGGCGCTGCAGGCGGCGCTGGCCGAGGCCGGTGGGCTGGACGGGGTCGACGCGGTGTCGATCGGCGGCCAACAACACGGCATGGTCGCGCTCGACGACCAGGGCAGGGTGATCCGCGACGCCCTGCTGTGGAACGACACCCGCTCGGCGGGGGCGGCAGCCGACCTGATCGACGAGGTCGGCGCCGACGACCTGGTGAGCCGCACCGGGTTGGTGCCGGTGGCGTCCTTCACCGCGACGAAACTGCGCTGGCTGCGGGACGCCGAACCGGAGAACGCGGCCAGGGTCGCGGCGGTCGCGCTGCCGCACGACTGGCTGACCTGGCGGCTGCGGGGCTACGGCCCGGCAGGGGAGTCGGAGCTCGGCCCCGACCTCTCCGAGCTCGTCACCGACCGCTCCGACGCCTCCGGCACCGCCTACTGGTCGCCGGTGACGGGGGAGTACGACCGCGACCTGCTCGAGCGGGCGCTGGGCCACGACGCGATCCTGCCTCGGGTGCTGGGGCCGGCCGAGTCGGTGCCGGGGCCGGGCTTCCTGGTCGGCCCGGGAGCCGGTGACAACGCCGCCGCGGCGCTCGGGCTGGACGCCCGGCCCGGCGACGTCGTGGTGTCGATCGGCACCTCGGGCACGGTCTTCGCAGCCACCGACGCCCCGGTCGGTGACGTGACGGGAACCGTCGCGGGGTTCGCCGACGCCACCGGCGGCTTCCTGCCCCTGGTGGCGACCCTCAACGCGGCCCGGGTGGTGGGTTCGGTAGCACGGCTGCTCGGCGTCGACTTCGACGAGCTGGGACGCCTCGCGCTGAGCGCGTCGCCGGGCTCGGCGGGGGCCGTGCTGGTGCCGTACTTCGAGGGCGAGCGCACCCCCAACCTGCCCAGCGCGACGGCCTCGCTGGTCGGGCTCACGCTGGCCAGCACGACCCGGGAGAACCTCGCCAGGGCGAGCATCGAGGGCATGCTGTGCGGGCTGTCGGCGGGCCTGGACGCCATCCGCAGCCTCGGCGTGGCCGCGAACCGGCTGCTGCTGATCGGGGGCGCTGCCGCCAACCCCGCGGTGCAGGCGATCGCCGCGCAGGTCTTCGACCTGCCGGTGTTCATCCCGCAGCCGGGGGAGTACGTCGCCGACGGCGCCGCCCGCCAGGCGGCGTGGGTGCTGACCGGCGAGCGCCCGGCCTGGCCTGTCGAGCTCGTCGCCTCGCCGGAGCCCGATCCGCGGCCGGTGATCCGCGAGCAGTACGAGGCGGCGGCAGCCAGCTACCTGTGACGCCACCCTGGACAGTTCCCGCCGGCCTTGGCGGGAACTGTCCAGTCAGGCGTCGACGATCTCGCAGAGCACCTGACCGCTGGTCACGGAGGCGCCCGGCTCGGCCTGCAGCCGGGCCACCACCCCGGAGCGGTGGGCGTTGATCGGCTGCTCCATCTTCATCGCCTCGAGCACCACGACCAGGTCGCCCTCGCTGACCCGGTCGCCCTCGACCACCGCGACCTTGACCACGGTGCCCTGCATCGGGGCGGCGAGTTCGTTGGTGGAAGGCGCCTTCGCCCTCGCCCCACCGGTGCTGCGCCGGGTGGGGCGCTGCGGTGCCGCCACCCGGGCGGCGGGCGCGCTCAGCGCGGCGGGCAGCCTGACCTCGATCCGGCGACCGTCCACCTCGACCACATAGCTGGTCTTCTCAGGCTCGTCGGACTCGCCGAGGGTGCCGGTGTAAGGCTCGATCGGGGTGGCGAACTCGGTCTCGATCCAGCGGGTGTGGACGCCGAAGGCACCGTCCCCGGCGATGAAGGCCGGCTCCTGGAGGACCGCGCGGTGGAACGGCAGCACCGAGGGCATCCCCTCCAGCACGGTCTCTGCCAGCGCCCTGCGGGCGCGCTCGATGGCCTGGGTCCGGGTCGACCCGGTGACGATGATCTTGGCCACCAGCGAGTCGAACGAGCCGGGCACCGCCATCCCCGCGGTGTAGCCGGCGTCCACCCGCACCCCGGGCCCGGTGGGCGGCTGCCAGGCGGTCAGCGTGCCCGGCGCGGGCATGAAGCTGCGGCCGGCGTCCTCGGCGTTGATCCGGAACTCGATCGAGTGGCCGCGCACGGGCGGGTCGTCGTACCCCAGCGGCTCGCCGTCGGCGATCCGGAACATCTCCCGCACGAGGTCGATGCCGGTCACCTCCTCCGAGACCGGGTGCTCCACCTGCAGGCGGGTGTTGACCTCGAGGAACGAGATGGTGCCGTCCTGGCCGACCAGGAACTCGCAGGTTCCGGCGCCGACATACCCGGCAGCGCGCAGGATCGCCTTCGACGACTCGTACAGGCGCTCGACCTGTCCCGGGTCGAGGAACGGGGCGGGGGCCTCCTCGACCAGTTTCTGGTGGCGGCGCTGCAACGAGCAGTCCCGGGTGGAGACCACGACGACGTTGCCGTGGCTGTCGGCCAGGCACTGGGTCTCGACGTGGCGCGGCCGGTCGAGGTACCGCTCGACGAAGCACTCACCCCTGCCGAAGGCCGTCACTGCCTCGCGGGTCGCCGACTCGAACAGTTCGGGCACCTCGGCCATCGTCCTGGCCACCTTCAACCCGCGGCCGCCGCCGCCGAAGGCAGCCTTGATGGCGATCGGCAGGCCGTGCTCGGCGGCGAAGGCGACCACCTCGTCGGCGGACGCGACGGGGTCAGGGGTGCCGGGGACGAGCGGTGCCCCGACCTGCTGGGCGATGTGGCGGGCCTGCACCTTGTCGCCGAGTGCCTCGATGGCAGCCGCCGGCGGACCGATCCAGGTCAGCCCCGCGTCGACCACCGCCCTGGCGAAGGCGGCGTTCTCGGCGAGGAAGCCGTAGCCGGGATGGACGGCGTCCGCGCCGCTGCGGGCGGCCGCCGCCAGCAGCTTGTCGATGTCGAGGTAGGTGTCGGCGGGGGTGAGGCCGTTCAGCGCGAAGGCCTCGTCGGCGAGCCGGACGAAGACCGAGTCGGCATCCGGGTCGGCGTAGACCGCGACGCTGCGCAGGCCGGCGTCCCTGGCCGCCCTGATCACGCGGACTGCGATCTCGCCGCGGTTGGCGACCAGCACCTTGGTGATCGGCATCGGCTCCCTCTCTGTCGGCCAGGCGTTGCCGAGGCGGCACCTGCGAAGTCTAGGACGGCCCGGCAGGGGCGTCCCCGCCTCGAGCTGGGGCGTCTCAGCCCGCGCGCCTGCCGAACCGGGTCAGCTCATCGTCGGGCTGCCCTGTGGCAGCGGCAGGGGTGATGGCGTAGCCGGCGCTGGTCAGCGCCCGGTGGACAGCCTGTACCGTAGCGCGCTCGGCGCTCGTGCCACAGGGGAGCCAGATCGTGTCGATGCCGCCGGCCGCTACCGCCTCCACCGCCCGCTCGGCGACCTCCGCGGGCTCTGGGCCTGCTGCCCGCAGGCCGGCGCAGCGTGCCGACAGGTGCGGCCGCAGCTCCACGGCGGTGCTGAGCCCGTGGCGCTCCGCGGTCGTCAGCAACCGGGACCCGGCCTGTCCGATCACCGTCAGGGACTCGTCGAAGTCCAGCACGGCGTTGACGATCCCCCAGGCGTGGGACCGGTCGGTGCGCGCCGCCTCGGCCAGCGCGCCCGAGGCCCTGACGAACTCGAGCCGGCCCCCCTCGCTGGCCACCAGGGCGTCGAGTCCGCCCAGCTGAAGGAGCAATTCCGCCGCGAGGTCGTCAGCGTGGTAGTCGATAAAACGCTCGCCGCCGGAGACCGGGTCGCGGTAGCCGAGGCTCGCCCCGATGGTGAGCGACCGAGAGGTGGCCTCAGTGACCGCGGACAGCATCGAGCGGGGCACGCCGGCGTGCCCACCGCAGGGGATCGACACGTGGCTGACAAGGGGCCAAACCTCTCGTTCGGCCTCCAGCCACAGGTCGTCGTACCGCCTGCCCAGATCACACGTCAGACCAACCCGCACAGCACCGCCACCCCCGTCCCCACGCCGCCTACGCTACCTCCTCGCGCGGGTTCGGGTGGGCGTCTGCCCATCCCCGTACGGCGGTGCCATGCTGGTCGGGTGAGCACAGCGCGAAGTCGTGTCTGGCGCAACGGGAAGCAGGAGGCTGACGGCTTCCCGCTGGCCGAGCTGAGCCAGCTGATCCACGACCCGGGGACCCTCGTCTGGTTCCACCTCGACCGGCCCGAACCGGGCGTGCTGGCCGAGCTCGCCGCCGAACTCGACCTCGACCGGCACGCCCTGGAGGACGCGATCGAGCCCGAGGAACGACCGAAGGCCACCCGGCACGCCAGTCACACCTTCTTCACCTGCTACGCCACCCACCTGTTCACCGAGCCGCCCGGCACGCTCCTCCTCGAGACTCCGCGGGTCTCGGCCTTCGTGCTGCCGCACGCCCTCATCACCGTCAGCACTTCGGGGTTGGACGTCGAGCCCCTGCTGCTGCGGTGGGAAGAGAACGGGCTGCTGCGGCTCGGCGTCGGCGCGCTGGTCCACGGCCTGCTCGACACGATCGTGGACGGGCACTTCGCGGCGATCCAGGGGCTCGACGACGCCGTCGAGGGACTGGAGGACCTGCTGTTCGGTGACTCGCCCGTCCACGACTCCCGCCGCAACCGACAGATCCAGCAGCGGATCTTCGGGGTGCGCAAGGCGCTGGTGCAGTTGCGCCGCAAGGTGCTTCCGATGCGGGAGGTGGTGGCCGCGGTGATGCGCTCGCGCACTGCCGACGATCCCGCGAGCCGGGAACTCGACGGGTACTTCGATGACCTCTACGACCACGTGATCCGGGCGGCGGAGTGGAGCGAGTCACTGCGCGAGGTGGTGGGCAGCGCCTTCGAGACGAACCTCTCGCTGCAGGACGCGCGGCTGAACGACATCATGAAGAAGCTCGCCGGCTGGGCGGCGATCATCGCCGTCCCGACGGCGGTCACCGGCTGGTTCGGCCAGAACCTGCCCTACCCCGGCTACAACACCGCTTTCGGGGTCGGCCTGAGTGCCCTGGCGATCCTGTTCGGGTCCGGCGGGCTGTTTGCGCTGTTCCGGCGGATCGACTGGCTCTGACCCCCTGAAATCGATGCGCAGAAACTCACATGTGATATGTGGGCGCTCACATTGTTGTAGGAATGTGATCCTGAGGGCCTGCGCGGCCCGTCCGCGGGCCGTAGAGTCAGCGCTGCAGAAAGCCACCGGCGGGTGCCGGATGAGTCCTGTCGCAGGGCTCGATGGCTGTGACTCTCAGTGACGAGAAGGAGTGCACACAATGCGACGATTCGGACTTGCGATCGCCGGTATGGCGGCCGCCCTGGCCCTCACCGCCTGTGGTGGCGGCGGCGCCGGTGCCCCCAGTAGCGCGGCTCCCACCACCGGTGGCGAGAGCTCGGCACCGGCCCCGGCCGGTGACACCCTCGTCGGCGTGGCGATGCCGACCCAGACCTCCGAGCGGTGGATCGCCGACGGCACCGCCGTCAAGGAGGGCCTGGAGAAGGCCGGCTACAAGGTCGACCTCCAGTACGCCAACGACGACATCCCGACCCAGACCCAGCAGGTCGACGCCATGATCACCGCCGGTGCCAAGGTGCTGATCATCGCCGCCATCGACGGCACCGCGCTGACCAGCCAGCTGCAGGCCGCGGCTGACAAGGGCATCAAGGTCATCGCCTACGACCGACTGATCCGCGACAGCGGCAACGTCGACTTCTACGTGACCTTCGACAACTACGCCGTGGGCGTCGCCCAGGCCACCGCGCTGCTCGCCGGCATGGAGATCACCGACCGTGACGGCAAGGCCACCGGCTCGGCCGAGAAGGGTCAGAACATCGAACTGTTCGCCGGCTCGCTGGACGACAACAACGCGCACCTGTTCTGGAAGGGCGCCATCGACACCCTGCAGCCGTACTTCGATGACGGCACCCTGGTCGTGAAGTCCGGCCAGACCACCATCGAGCAGGCCGCCACGCTGCGGTGGCTGCAGGAGACCGCCCAGAAGCGGATGGAAGACCTGCTGACCTCCACCTACGGTGGCACCGGTGAGGGCCTCAAGGGCGTCCTCGCTCCGTACGACGGCCTGTCCCGCGGCATCATCACCGCGCTGCAGGGCGTTGGCATGGGCCCGACCATCGCCAAGGGTCTGCCGATCGTGACCGGCCAGGACGCCGAGATCGCCTCCGTCAAGCTGATCGCCGATGACCAGCAGAGCTCGACGATCTTCAAGGACACCCGCAACCTGGCCACCCAGGCCGTCACCGCCACCCAGGCCTTCCTGAGCGGTGCGACCCCCGAGGCCAACAACACCGAGACCTACGACAACGGTGTGAAGGTCGTCCCGTCCTTCCTGCTCCCGGTTGTCACCGTCTACAGCGACAACATTCAGAAGGAACTGGTTGACACTGGTTACTGGACGGCCGAAGAGGTCGCGTCCGGCGTCGCCAGCTAGTCACGCACGGTAACGGGGTGGGTCCGTCCGCTCGGACGGGCCCACCCCGGCACCTACCGCGGCACAGCGGTTCCACAGGGAGGGACATGAACGACATCCTTCAGATGCGGTCGATCACCAAGACCTTTCCGGGCGTCAAGGCGCTCCAGGAGGTCTCGCTGACCGTTGAGCGTGGTGAGATCCACGCGATCTGCGGTGAGAACGGGGCCGGGAAGTCGACCCTGATGAAGGTGCTCAGCGGGGTGTACCCGCACGGCACCTACGAGGGCGAGATCTTCTTCGAGGGCGAAGAGGTGCGCTTCTCGTCGATCAACGACTCCGAGGCCAAGGGGATCGTCATCATCCACCAGGAGCTCGCCCTGGTGCCGTATCTGTCGGTGGCCGAGAACATCTTCCTCGGCAACGAGACCCGGGGCGCGACCGGCCTCATCGACTGGAACCGCGCGAACCACGAGGCCGCCAAGCTGATGGAGCGGGTGGGGCTGAAGGAGAACCCGACCACCCCCGTCTCCGTGCTCGGCGTCGGGAAACAGCAACTGATCGAGATCGCCAAAGCGCTGAGCAAGGACGTGAAGCTGCTCATCCTCGATGAGCCCACCGCTGCCCTCAACGACAACGACTCCGAACACCTCCTCGGCCTGATCCGCCAACTGCAAGGCACCGGGATCACCTCGATCGTGATCTCCCACAAGCTGAACGAGATCGCCGAGATCGCCCAGCACACCACGATCCTGCGCGACGGCCGGACCATCGAGACGATGGACATGGCCGAGCCGGACGCGACCCAGGAGCGGATGATCCGCGGGATGGTCGGACGCGACCTCGAGCACCGGTTCCCGGAGCGAACCCCCAACATCGGCGCCCCCGTCCTGGAGGTCAGGGACTGGACCGTCTACCACCCGACCCAGGCCGGCCGGGTGATCATCGACAAGGCCTCCTTCAACGTGCGTGCCGGCGAGGTCGTGGGGATCGCAGGCCTGATGGGGGCCGGGCGTACCGAGCTCGCCATGAGCATCTTCGGCAGGACCTACGGCCGCGACATCAGCGGTCAGATCCTCAAGGACGGCGAGCCGATCGAGCTCCCCACCGTCGCGGATGCCGTCCGGCACGGGATCGCGTACGCCACCGAGGACCGCAAGCGGTACGGGCTGAACCTGCTCGATGACGTCCGGCGGAACATCTCCTCGGCAGGTCTGTTCAAGCTGTCCAAGCGCGGCTGGGTGAACGGCAACGAAGAGCTGAAGGTGGCCGAGGACTACCGCCGCGACCTCAACATCCGCACCCCGAACGTGATGGCGCTGGTCGGCAAGCTGTCGGGCGGCAACCAGCAGAAGGTGGTGCTCAGCAAGTGGCTCTTCACCGAGCCCGACGTGCTGATCCTCGACGAGCCGACCCGTGGCATCGACGTCGGCGCCAAGTACGAGATCTACACGCTGATCAATCGCATGGTCGCCGCCGGCAAGGCCGTCGTGGTGATCTCCTCGGAGCTGCCCGAACTGCTCGGGATCTGCGACCGCATCTACACCCTCGCCTACGGGCGGATGACCGGTGAGGTTCCGGTCGCCGAGGCGACCCAGGAGCGGTTGATGCAGCTCATGACCATCGAGCGCGGCAAGCCGTTGCCTGCCGCCGCTCCGTCCAGCGAGCCGGAACCCGTCAGTGCTGCGACGGCCTCGCACACCGAGATGAAAGGACAGGCGCGATGACCGCCCCTGTGACCACGCCCACTCCCGCGAAGCCCGCCGTCACCGCCGGCATCGGGGAGATGCTGACCCGCAACATGCGGCAGAGCGGCATCCTGATCGCCTTCGTGGTCGTCTTCGCCGCTGCGTCGCTGGCGAACCCGAACTTCCTGTCGCCCGGCAACATCACCAACATCGTGCTGCAGTACTCCTACATCCTGATCCTGGCGATGGGGATGCTGCTGGTGATCGTCGCCGCCCAGATCGACCTCTCGGTCGGCTCGGTGGTGGCCCTCACCGGCGCCGTGGCGGCGGTCGTGGTGATCAAGTACCAGATGCCCTGGTGGATGGGTGTGCTGGCAGCCCTGCTCGTCGGCCTCCTGGTCGGGATCTGGCACGGCTTCTGGGTGGCCTTCGTCGGTATCCCCGGCTTCATCGTGACCCTCGGCGGCATGCTGATCTTCCGCGGCCTCACCTACCAGGTGCTGAACAGCATCTCGCTCTCTCCGTTCGGCGGGACGTACTACGAGATAGCCAACGGATTCCAGAACGGGTTGTTCGGCGGCTACGGGATCGACATCTTCACCCTCGTCGTGTTCGGCATCGGCGCTGTCGCCTTCGGCTACCTGCAGTGGCGAACCCGGCAGGGCCGGATCGCCTACGCCCAGACCGTCGAGTCGATGCCGCTGTTCATCGGCAAGCTCGCGCTGATGGCCTTCATCATCATGTGGCTCGGCTGGGTGCTCGCCTCGAGCCGCGGCCTGCCCAATGTGCTCGTGCTGGTGCTCGGCCTGTTCGTCATCTACACCGTGGTGAGCCAGCGCTCGGTCTTCGGCCGGCACGTCTACGCCATCGGCGGCAACCTCAACGCCGCCCAGCTGTCGGGCGTCCGGGTGCGCCGGGTCAACTTCTGGATCTTCGTGAACATGGGGGTCCTGGCGGCGGTCGCCGGCATCGTCTACTCGTCGCGGATGAACGCCGCCCAGCCGGGCGCCGGCAACGGCGTCGAGCTGGACGCCATCGCGGCCTGCTTCATCGGCGGGGCCTCCACCACCGGCGGCATCGGACGGGTGGGCGGCGCCATGATCGGCGGCCTGCTGATGGCGGTGATCAGCAACATCATGTCGCTGCTGGGCCTGCCGATGCAGCTGCAGTCGGTGGTGAAGGGCGTCGTGCTCCTGCTCGCGGTCGCCTTCGATCAGTGGAACCGGCGCCGCGCGGAGGTCACCGCGTAACGCCTCGTCGCGCCCGTCCCGCCCGCCCCTTGTGGACCGGTGGGACGGGCGCTGCCATGCCCGGGGTCAGACCGGGTTGATCCGCAACGAGCTCAGGCTGGCCCCTGCCGGCAGGTCGACGGCCAGCCGGACGGCCCGAGCCACGTCGTCGGCGTCCAGGTAGTCGCCAGGGGTGTAGCTGCCGCCCTCGGCGGCGCGCAGCTCCGCCTGCATGGCGGTGGCGGTCCTGCCGGGGTGGATGGTGGTCACCTTGATGCGTCCCGCCTCGTCGGCGCGCAGGGCGTCGGCCAGCGCGGTCAGTGCGAACTTGCTGGCGGCATACACCGACATCCCGCGTCCGGCGTTCAGTCCGGCCCCGGAGTTGATGAACACCACCAGGCCGTGCGCCTGCCGCAGCGCCGGCAGCAGCAGTCGGGTGAGGGTGGCGGGGGCGATCAGGTTGACGTCCATCACGGTGCGCCACTTGTCGGTGGTCGCCTCGGCGAACGGGCCGTAGTGGGCGAGGATCCCTGCGGAGTGGACGAGCACGTCGAGCGACTTCACGCGGGCGACGGCCTGGGCCACGGCGGCCTCGTCGGTGAGGTCGGCGAGGAAGGGGGACGCGGCCGGGAGGCTGTCGACCACCTCGGCGACGGCGTCGCGGTCGCGCCCGCCGACCAGTACGTGGTGGGTCCGGCCGAGGTCGACGGCGATGGCACGTCCGATGCCGCGGCTGGCACCGGTGACGAGGGCGGTGGGGCGGGTCATCGTCCGAACACCGCGATCGCCACGGGCACCACCCAGAACACGGCAAGGATCTGAAGAATGCGGTCACTCATCACGATGTCCTCCGGTTCTCCTGCGTCACCCTGGTCGATCCGCATCGCATAGCGCAGCACCGCCAGGGTGAACGGTGCTATCGAGATGGCGGTCCACGGGATACCCCACAGCGGTTGGCGTCCGACGTCGAAGGCCCACAGGCTGTAGGCCATGATCACCACCGCGGCCGACACCGACCACACCAGCCGCAGGTAGCTGTCGGTGTAGCGCTCGAGCGACGCCCGGGTGCCGGCCTCGCTGCCGAGGTCGCGCAGTTCGGAGTACCGCTTGCCGGCGACCATGAACAGCGATCCGAAGGACGCGACCAGGAGGAACCACTGGCTCAGCTCGATCGCGGAGGCGACGCCGCCGGCCACTGCGCGCAGCAGGAAGCCGGCCGCCACCATGGCCAGGTCGACGATCGGCTGGTGCTTCCAGAACAGCGAGTAGCCGACCTGGAGCACCCAGTAGAGCGCGAGGGTGATGCCGAGGGCGGGACGGACCCAGAAGCCGATGGCCAGCGCGCCGGCGAGGCAGATCGCTGCGAGCACGTAGGCGACCGGAATCGACAGCTCCCCGGCCGCGATCGGACGGAACCGCTTGCGGGGGTGGAGCCGGTCGGCGTCGACGTCGCGGATGTCGTTGAACAGGTAGATCGAGGCGCTGACCAGGGCGAACCCTGCGAACGCCCACAGCGACGCGATCGCGACGGCGGGCTCGAACAGCCGTCCTGCAGCCAGCGGCGCGGTGAACACCAGGACGTTCTTCACCCACTGCTTGGGACGCATGCCGCGCAGCCACGCCGGCAACACCGGCGCGGGTCGGACGGTGGTGGGCAGGTTCTCGGTCGACATCGC
>JAEYUH010000030.1 GCA_023432725.1 Actinomycetes bacterium
GTTGGTGATGGGCGCCGCCTTCGTCCTGACGGTCGTGACAGGGCTGCAGTACGTGGTCGCCGCCTGGCGCCTGCGGGCCGCGGCGCTGGCCGCCAGGCACGGCGAACCGCATGCCTGACGCCGCTGCAGCCGAGCTCCTCGACAGGCTGCGGCGCGACGGTCTCAGCCTTGCCACTGCCGAGTCACTGACCGGCGGTCTGCTCGGCACCGTGCTGACTGATGTCCCCGGTGCGTCCGCCGTCTACCGCGGCGGCGTCATCGCGTATGCCACCGACCTCAAGGCCCGCGTCCTCGGGGTTCCCGCGGAGGTGCTGGACGTCGACGGCGCGGTGTCCGAGCGCACAGCGCTCGCGATGGCGACCGGCGTCAGGGCCCTGACCGGGGCCGACTGGGCGCTGGCCACCACAGGGGTGGCCGGTCCCGACCGGCAGGAGGGCCACCCACCAGGGACCGTGTGGCTGGCGGTCGCGGGCCCCGACGGCGCCAGCGCCCGGCGCCACGGCTTCGCCGGTGACAGGACCACCATCCGCCGGGCCGCGGTCCGGGCTGCGCTGGCCCTGCTGGCAGAACGCCTCGACGGCACCCCTGCGGGCGTTGCGGGCTAGGAACAAACCCGGCACGGCGTGGTGTTGTACCAGCGTCCGAGTCCCCTCCCGATCGACAGGTAGAGTGCACCCATGGTGACGACGCTCCCGGAACGGCCGGTGCTGATGCGCGAGGCGCTGGGCGAAGCGCTGCGCGAACTCCGGACCTCCGAGAAGCTCACCCTGCGTGAGGTGTCTGCCCAGGCGAGGGTGAGTCTTGGTTACCTCTCCGAGATCGAACGGGGCCAGAAGGAGGCGTCCAGCGAGTTGCTGAACGCGATCTGCGGGGCGCTGGGCGTCCCGCTGCCCACCCTGCTGCGGCTGGTCAGCGACCAGATGGACGCCCGCAGGGCGGTCACCCAGCTGCCGGTCCGGAGCGAGACCGTCGCGGCCGCCTGAGCCGGCGATGCGAGAGACCGAGTTGTGGGCGCGGCTGCGCGCCGTCCTCGGACCCGGCTACACCGCCACCTGGGCGGACTCGGTGGTGCACGCCGAGCTGGGGGACAAGACAGTGGTCCAGGCGCTGGCAACCGGTGTGCCGGTGAAGCGGATCTGGGCCGCCGCGAGCGCGGTTCTGGAGGTTCCCGAGCACCTGCGCTGAGCAGCCGCGTGTCGCTCGATTTCGAACAGATGTTCGCCTAATCTGTGGACGACGTCGAGGCTGCCGAGCCGTCGTCCACAGGTTCCGAGACCCGACTGACCGATTGTCAGTCCCGGTTCCTAGGGTGAGGGGTATCGGTTCGAGGAAGGGACAGGTTGATGGCGGTTGCAGATCGCGCCAAGGCACTTGAGGCGGCGCTCGCCCAGATCGAGAAGCAGCACGGCCGCGGCTCCATCATGCGGCTCGGTGAAGAGACCAGGCAGCCCATCGAGGTGATCCCCACCGGGTCGATCGCGCTCGATGTCGCGCTCGGGATCGGCGGCCTGCCGCGCGGTCGGGTGGTCGAGATCTACGGCCCCGAGTCCAGCGGCAAGACGACGGTCGCGCTGCACGTGATCGCCAACGCCCAAGCGGCGGGCGGGATCTGCGCCTTCATCGACGCCGAGCACGCGCTCGACCCCGACTACGCCGCCAAGCTCGGGGTGAACACCGACGAGCTGCTGGTGAGCCAGCCGGACAATGGCGAGCAGGCCCTCGAGATCGCCGACACCCTCGTCCGCTCCGGCGCCCTCGCCCTGGTCGTGATCGACTCGGTGGCCGCGCTGACCCCGCGCGCCGAGATCGAAGGCGAGATGGGTGACAGCCACGTCGGCCTGCAGGCCCGGTTGATGAGCCAGGCGCTGCGCAAGATGACCGGCGCGCTGTCCGGGGCCGGCACCACCGCCATCTTCATCAACCAGCTGCGCGAGAAGATCGGCGTGATGTTCGGCTCGCCGGAGACGACCACCGGTGGCAGGGCGCTGAAGTTCTACTCCTCGGTGCGGCTCGACGTCCGCCGGATCGAGACCCTCAAGGACGGCGCCGAGATGGTCGGCAACCGCACCCGGGTCAAGGTCGTCAAGAACAAGGTCGCGCCGCCCTTCAAGCAGGCGGAGTTCGACATCATCTACGGCCAGGGCATCAGCCGCGAGGGCGGCCTGATCGACCTCGGCGTGGAGTGCGGCATCATCCGCAAGGCCGGAGCCTGGTTCACCTACGAAGGCGAACAGCTCGGGCAGGGCAAGGAGAACGCCCGCAACTACCTCAAGTCCAACCCTGACATCGCCGACGAGCTGCAGCGACGCATCCTCACCCACCTCGGCGTCGGGGTGGAAAAGGTGCCCGAGGGCATCGACCCGGTGACCGGCGAGGTCTCCTTCTGACGGTGTCCGACCAGACCGACGCCGACCCGGTAGCTGTCGCGCGCGAGATCGCGCTGCGGCAGCTGACCGTGCGGCAGCGGACGCGCGCTGAACTGCAGGCAGCCCTGGCCCGCAAGAACGTGCCGGCCGAGGCCGCCCGCGAGGTGTTGGACAGGTTCACTGAGGTCGGCCTGCTCGACGACGCCGCCTTCGCCAGAGACTGGGTGGCCGCCGGTGGCCGGCGGCTGCGAGGCAGGCGGGTGCTCGCCCAGGAGCTCGCCCACAAGGGCGTATCCGCCGAGCTGATCGACGAGGCACTCGCCGCCGGCGACCCGTCCGACGACCTCGAGGTCGCCCGCGAGCTGGCCCGGCGCAAGCTGCGCGGCATGGCGGGCCTGGAACGCCAGGTCCGCTACCGGCGGCTGACCGGCTCGCTGGCCCGCCGTGGCTTCGCCAGCTCCGTCATCGCGCGGGTGGTGCGCGAGGTGCTCGACGAGGCCGACCTTCCTGAGCCCGAGGTCGAGTGAGCCGTCGGGCTCGCTTGCGGAATCTCGCGGCGCGGGCCTAGCCTGCCAACAGGTGCGCCGAGGGCCCACCACCGAGAGAGCAAGCTGATCGGGGACTGAAACCCCACTGTCAGGCGTTCCGGGGGATATCCGGGACGCCTAGGCGGCGCTGGACAGCTTTTCGCCTCGGTGACCCCGCGGAGTGCCCACCCCGCCCCAGGAGGACGCCATGGACATGATGCAGGTTCTGGTGATCGCCACGGTCGCGCTCGGTGTGGCGATCCTCCTTCTGGCGATCGGTCTGCTGGTCGCCCTGCGCTTCCAGCGTCGCAGCGTCCACCAGGAGGCCCGCAGGGCTGTGGAGGAGGAGCGACGCCGCAGCGCCCTCCAGCTGCCCAACCTTCCCGACCTTCGTCCCAAGGCTGGCCGCAAGCCGCGCGCCGAGCAGCAGGCCAGGCAGGCCAAGGGCCAGCAGCGTCGGCCCGCCCCTACCCAGCCGTCGCAGGACCAGGCCGCGGTCGATGCCGGCCTTCGTGCCCGCGAGGCCGAACTCGCCGAGCGCGAGGCGGCGCTGGCGCGCCAGTCAGCCCAGCTGGCGTCCGGCCGCGACGAGGTCGAGCAGGCCCGTGCCTCCCTCGACAGGGAGCGCGCCGACCTCGAACAGGCCAAGGCCGACCACCTGCAGCGGCTCGCCCGGCTGGCGGACACCACGCCCGCTGCCGCCCGCGCCGAGTTCCTCGCCCAGATCGAGCGCGAAGAGCGGCTGAAGGCCGCCCAGCTGGCCCGTGACCTGGAGACCGAGGCGCTGCGGGCCGGGGAGGCACGCGCCCGCAAGGTGATCGTGGGGGCCATCCAGCGCCTCGCCGCCGAGCAGACCACCGAGTCGGTGGTCGCCACGGTGCCCCTGCCCAGCGACGAGATGAAGGGACGGATCATCGGCAGGGAAGGCCGCAACATCAGAGCCTTCGAGCAGGTCACCGGGGTCAACGTGATGATCGACGACACTCCTGAGAGCGTGCTGTTGTCGTGCTTCGACCCGGTGCGCCGCGAGACCGCGCGGCTGACCCTCACCGAGCTCGTCGCCGACGGACGGATCCACCCCGCCCGGATCGAGGAGGTGCACGAGCGCAGCCAGCGCCGGATCGAGGAACTGTGCCTGCGGGCCGCCGAGGACGCCCTGCTCGAGATGGGTATCACCGACCTCGACCCCGGGCTGATGCCCTACCTCGGGGCGCTGAAGTACCGCACGTCCTACGGCCAGAACGTGCTGGCCCACCTCGTCGAGAGCGGCCATATCGCGGCGCTGATCGCGGCCGAACTCGGTCTCGACGTCCAGACCTGCCGGCGTGCCGCCTTCCTGCACGACATCGGAAAGGCGATGACCCACGAGGCGGAGGGGTCCCACGCCAGCGTGGGGGCCGACCTGGCCCGAAGGCACGGCGAGCACCCCGACATCGTCCACGCGATCGCCGCCCACCACAACGAGATCGAGCCCGCCACGGTGGAGGCGGTTCTCGTCCAGGCCGCGGACGCGATCAGCGGCAGCCGGCCGGGGGCGCGCCGGGAGAGCCTCGAGATCTACGTCAAGCGCCTGCAGCGCCTGGAGGAGATCGCCCGCAGCCACCAGGGCGTCGACAAGGTGTTCGCCATGCAGGCGGGGCGCGAGGTGCGCGTGATGGTCGCCCCCGACCAGGTCAGCGACGCCGAGTCGCAGGCGATCGCGCGCGAGATCGCCAAGGAGGTCGAGGGCGAGCTCACCTACCCGGGCAGCATCAAGGTCACCGTGGTGCGGGAGTCACGCGCCGTGGCGCTCGCCCGCTGACCGGTGGCACGCTGCCGAGTGTGACCGGTCGGGGCTCGGAAGGTAGGGTCGCCCCCATGGCATCGGCACCCTCCACCGCGCAGCCGCGCACCTACCAGGTGCTGACCTACGGCTGCCAGATGAACGTCCACGACTCCGAACGGATCTCCGGGGTTCTCGAGGACGCCGGCTACTCGCGCTGTCCCGACGGCGAGCAGGCCGATGTGGTGGTGTTCAACACGTGCGCGGTGCGCGAGAACGCCGACAACCGGCTCTACGGCAACCTGGGCCACCTGGCCCCCGTGAAGGCCTCCCGCCCCGGCATGCAGATCGCTGTCGGTGGGTGCATGGCACAAAAGGACAGGGCCGTGGTGGTGCGCAAGGCCCCGTGGGTGGACGTGGTCTTCGGCACGCACAACCTGGGCTCGCTGCCGGTGCTGTTGGAGCGCGCCCGGGTGCTGGAACAGTCCCAGGTCGAGATCGTCGAGGCGCTGGAGCGTTTCCCCTCCACCCTGCCCACCCGGCGCGAATCGGCCTACGCGGCCTGGGTCTCGATCAGCGTCGGCTGCAACAACACCTGCACCTTCTGCATCGTCCCCGCGCTGCGCGGCAAGGAGACCGACCGCCGACCCGGCGACATCCTCGCCGAGATCCGCGCGCTGGTCGCCGAGGGCGTGCAGGAGATCACCCTGCTGGGTCAGAACGTCAACAGCTACGGGGTGGAGTTCGGCGACCGGCAGGCCTTCGGCAAGTTGCTGCGCGCCTGCGGCGAGGTCGAGGGCCTGGAGCGGGTCCGGTTCACCTCGCCGCACCCTGCCGCCTTCACCGACGACGTGATCGCAGCGATGGCTGAGACGCCGAACGTCATGCCCTCCCTGCACATGCCGTTGCAGTCCGGCTCGGACGCCGTCCTCAAGGCGATGCGGCGCTCCTACCGCAGCGAGAAGTTCCTCGGCATCCTCGACCGGGTCAGGGCGGCGATCCCGCAGGCGGCCATCACCACCGACATCATCGTCGGCTTCCCTGGCGAGACCGAGGCCGACTTCCAGGCCACCCTCGACGTGGTGGCGGCCTCCCGGTTCGCGGCGGCCTTCACCTTCCAGTACTCGATCCGGCCCGGCACCCCGGCGGCCACGATGCCCGACCAGGTGCCGCACCGGGTGGTCCAGGAACGTTACGAGCGTCTGGTCGACCTCGTCGGCGAGATCTCCCACGCCGAGAACCAGCGGCTC
>JAEYUH010000032.1 GCA_023432725.1 Actinomycetes bacterium
ATGGGTACCAGCCGCTGGTGCGGGGTGCCCAGCCCCTCGATCAGGGAGAGCTCGGAGGTGAAGAACGAGGGCGAGCGGTAGACCAGGTCGCGCACGAAGCCCGGCACCTGCTGGCGGTAGGCACCGATCGCGACGTCGCCGGGTTCGCCCTCGGCGACCGGTTCGGCGTCGGCCAGGGCGGACCCACGGCGCCACAGCCGCACCGTCCGCGGGTATCCGGAGGCGGTCATCGACCCGGGGCCGAGGTCGGTGGCGACCAGCACCGTGTCCTCGTCCACCCAGGCCAGCTCGCCCTTCGCCTCCGGCCGCAGGAAGCCACCCTCCCCGGCAGTGATGAAGCGCTTCTCGACCAGGTCGAACTCGCGGGTGACGTCCGCGTCCGAACCGCCGTCGGACAGGTTGACCAGGGCCCGCCGCCACGGCTGCCCGGGCGCCGGACGCAGCACTGTCGCGCCGTGCCACACCCAGCTCGTCCCCTCGGCGGCGTTCAGCGCGTCGAGGTCGAGCACGGTCTCCCACACCGGCTGCTCGGTCCGGTACGACTCCAGCGTGGTGCGGCGCCACAGGCCGCGCTCGTGGCGGGCGTCGCGCCAGAAGTTGTAGTACAGCCCGCCGATCCGGGACACCTCGGGGATCCGGGCGTCGGAGTCCAGCACCTCGAGGAGTTCCGCCTCACAGGTGGCGAACCCCGCGTGGGCGGCCAGCCCGGCACGGGTCTCGTCGTTGCGCCGGCGCACCCAGGCCAGGGCGGCCTCGCCCTCCACCTCCTCCAGCCAGCCGAACGGGTCCGCTGCGTCAGGGTCGACGGGGGCGGCGACGGTCGCCTGATCGATGCTCATGGCTTCGGACCCTACCCGAACCGGAGTGTCGGTCCGGACCGGTGGCGGGCCACGGCTACCGTCTGCCCATGCAGGCTGCGGACCCGGCCGGGAGCCGGGAACCAGGAGACCGGAACCGTCCCCGTGACCCGGGCAGGTTCACCGTCGTGGCGCAGTGGGTGCTGGCGGTCCTGCTGCCCGTCTTCGTCTGGGTCGGACGGGGGCTGGTCGGGGCCGAGCTCGGCTGGATGGCGGTGATCGGAATCGCTGTCTACGGGCTGCCGATGATCCTGCTCCTGATGCTGCCCCCTGTGGTGACGCTGTTCGACAGGACCACCCGGCCCGCCCGGACCGTCCGCCGCCCCTACGCCGTCGCGACCCGGGTGCAGTGGGGGGCGATGGTGCTCGGCGGGCTGACGATTCCCGACGCCGGTGACAGCGGCCACCTGCCCTCGGCGCTCTCCCGCTGGACCGGGTTGTCGTACGAGGTCTCGGAGTCCGTCTTCTACGTCGCCTTCGGCGTGCTCGTGCTGGCCTGGCTGGCAGCGCTGGTGGCGGCCATCGTCGGGGTCGTGGCCTCCCGCAGGGTTCCCCCGCCCACCGCATGACCGCCGAGGCGCTGGTTGGACGCGGCGGCTGGCTCGCCGTGGCGGCCGGCGCGGGGCTGCTGCGAGGTCGCGAGGTGGCACCCACAGTGTTCGCCGAGATGTCGGCCCTCGCCGCCCGCACCGGAGCCATCAACCTCGGCCAGGGCTTCCCCGACGTGGACGGCCCTCCAGCCGTCAGTGAGGCCGCGATCGCGGCGATCCGCGCGGGCCACAACCAGTACCCGCCCGGCCAGGGGGTCGCCGAGCTGCGGCTGGCGGTGGCCGACCACCAGCGGCGCCACTACGGCCTTGACGTCGACCCCGACGCCGTCCTGGTCACCACCGGCGCCACCGAGGCGCTGGCGGCCGCGATCCTCGCCCTCACCGGGCCGGGCGACGAGGTGATCACCCTCGAGCCGTTCTACGACTCCTACGCCGGCGTGATCGCGCTGGCCGGGGCCCGGCACGTGCCGGTCGGGCTGGTGGCGGGGCCGGACGGCTTCCGGCTCGACGTGGCCGCGCTCCGGGCGGCGGCCTCACCCCGCACCCGGCTGCTGCTGGTGAACTCGCCACACAACCCGACCGGCACCGTGCTGACCGACGACGAGCTGGGGGCGCTGGCGCAGGTCGCCGTCGAGCGCGATGCGATAGTGCTCACCGACGAGGTCTACGAACACCTCACCTACGACGGTGCTGTGCACCGTCCGCTCGCGAGCCTTCCCGGAATGGCGCAGCGCACCCTGACGGTGTCGTCGGCCGGCAAGACCTTCTCGTTCACCGGGTGGAAGATCGGCTGGGTGCACGGGCCGGACCCGCTGGTCACCGCCGTCCGGACCGTCAAGCAGTTCCTCACCTACGTCTCGGGCGCACCCTTCCAGCCGGCGATCGCGGCCGCCCTGGCCGACGACGAGGCGCCCCGGGCGCTCGCCGCCTCGCTGGCGGAACGCCGCGACCTGCTCTGCGCGGGGCTGGAAGCGGCAGGCTTCACCGTGACCCCGCCGCGCGGCACCTACTTCGTGGTGGCGGACGGCGCCCCGCTCGGCTTCCCCGACGGCGCCGAGCTGTGCCGGCGACTGCCCGGCTTGGCGGGCGTGGTGGCCATCCCGATGACGGCCTTCTGCCGCCCCGGCTCAGCCACCCACGCCGCGCTGCGCTCGTCGCTGCGGTTCACCTTCGTGAAGCGTCCCGACGTGCTGCGGGAGGCCTCGGCGCGGCTGGCCCGGCTCGCCCGCTGACCTGCTCAGTGGCGCGGGTCGCGGACGGCGGCCAGGAACAGCGGCCAGTCGGTGTCGCTGTGGGAGATCGTGAACAGGTAGGGCC
>JAEYUH010000108.1 GCA_023432725.1 Actinomycetes bacterium
GTCACCCGGGTCGAGGTCACCCTGGCCGACGGCAAGGCTGAGCCCAACGGGGACAAGATCCAGCTCGCGGTGGGTGACACGGTCGAGTTCGTGGTCACCTCCGACCACAACGACGAACTGCACATCCACGGCATGGATCACGCGATCCCGGTGAAGAAGGGCAAGACGGTGGTGGAGCGGGTCACGGTGGAGACCACCGGACGCTTCGAGGTCGAGTCCCACCATCCGGCGCTCGTGATCGTGCAACTCATCGTCCGATGACCCCGCTGCTGGTGCCGCTGCACGGGATCGGCTCCCGGCAGGACCTGCCGCTGCCGTTCGAGTACGTGCTGGTCGGCGCCGCGCTCGCTCTGGCGGTCTCCTTCGTCGTGCTGGCCTTCGCCTGGCGGTCGTCCCGCTGGACGCAGCCGCCGCCCGGCCGTCCGCTGGCAGGGTTCACCCGGCTGGTCGACCACCCGGCCACGGTCTGGGTACTGCGAATCGTCGTCCTGGTCGTCTGGCTGACCGCAGGGCTGGCGCTGTGGTTCGGCCAGGACCGGGTGACCAATCCCGCGTTCGGGTTCGTCTACGTCTGGCTGTGGGTGGGCCTGGTACCGCTCTCGCTGCTCGCCGGGCCGGTCTGGCGCCCGTTGAACCCGGTGCGCACCCTGCTGCTCGGCGTCCGGGCGCTGCCGGGGCTGGGCGGCCGGGTGGGACGCCGCGCGCTGCCGTCCGGGCTCGGGGTGTGGCCGGGGGCGCTGGCGCTGGTGGGCTTCCTGTGGCTGGAACTGGTGCAGCCCGGCAACAACAGCCTGCCGGTGCTGCAGGCGTGGGCGGCCGCCTGGTTCGCGTGGTCTTTCGGCGGCGCGCTGGTCTGGGGTGAGGCCTGGCTCGCTGCCGCCGACCCGTTCGAGGTGGTCTCGACCCTCGTTGGACGGCTCTCGCCGTGGCGCCGCGCCGCCGGGCGGCTGCGCTGGGTCAACCCGCTGCACAACCTCGCCGCCGGGCCGCACCCTGCGGGCAGCGCCGCCGTCGTCGTGGTCCTGCTGGGAGGGACTGCCTTCGACTCGTTCGGCGCCACCACGGGGTGGATCCGGCTGGTGCAGACCTCTGATCTGTCGCCGGTGCTGTGGGGGACCGCCGGCCTGCTGGGGATGATCGCCCTGGTGGCGGCCACCTTCAGCTTCGGGGTGCGCGGGCTGCCGTCCGATGTGCTGGCGGCCAGCGTCGTCCCAATCGTCGTGGGCTACACCCTCGGCCACTACCTCAGCCTGCTCGTCCTCGAGGGTCAGCGGACGGCGATCCTGCTCTCGGACCCGCTGGGCGTGGGCTGGAACCTGTTCGGCACCGCAGAGGCGGGAATCAGCCAGCTGTGGCTGGAGAACCCGACCGCCACGGCGCTGGTCCAGCTCGTCGCCATCGTCGGCGGCCACCTGCTCGGGGTGCTGGTCGCCCACGACCTGGCGATCGGACGGCTGCCGGCGCGCCGCACGGTCACCGGTCAGGTGCCGCTGCTGCTGGTCATGGTCGGCTACACCGTCGGCGGGCTGACCCTGCTGTTCTCGCCGTAGCCCCCGACCGGGCACGACCTGCCAGACTCGTGGCGTGCCCAGTGAGCTCGTCGCCCTCTACGGCCCGGACGGGCGTCCGACCGGTGAGGTCGCCGACCGGGCGCGGATGCGCCGTGAGAACCTGCGGCACGCCGCTACCCATGTGGTGGTGCGCAACCCCGACGGGCTGGTCTACGTCCACCGCCGCACCGACACCAAGGACGTCTACCCCGGCCGGTACGACTTCACCGCCGGCGGGGTGCTGCAGGCCGGCGAGGACCCGCTGGAGTCGGCGCACCGCGAGCTCGAGGAGGAGCTGGGGGTCACCGGCGTCGAACTGGTGCCGCTGTTCGAGGCCGACTACGCCGACGAGCGCACCCGGTTCCACGCGTTCTGCTACGAGTGCACCACCGACGGCCCCGTCCGCTGGCAGCCCGAGGAGGTGGCCTGGGGCGAGTGGGTCACCCCGGCGCGGTTGCTGGAGCTGATCGAGGAACTCCCGTTCATGCCGGACGCGGTGGCGAACCTGCGCCCATGGCTCGACTCCCTGGGTGGGGTCAGCGGGCGGCCGGGTCGCTGGACGCCCTGACGATCAGCGCGGGGGAGAGCACCACCTGCTGGTGGATGTGCTCGGGGTCGCCCGAGGAGTGCTCGAGCAGCAGGTTGGCGGCCCGGTAGCCCAGTTCGTAGATCGGCTGGCGCACCGAGGTGAGCGGAACCACCCAGTCGGCGGCGAAGGTGATGTCGTCGTAGCCGACCAGGGCGACGTCCTCCGGAACCCGGACGCCTGCCTGCGCGAGCCGCCGGTACACCCCGAAGGCCAGCATGTCGTTGCCGCAGAAGACGGCGCTCGGCAGGCCGCGTTCGAGCAGCCGTTCCGCGGCCAGCATGCCGTCGCGGATGCCGATCGCCGAGACGCTCTCCTCGACGAGGGCGGTGGCCGGGTCGAGACCGGCCTCGACCAGCGCCTCCCGCGCCCCCTGGCTGCGCTGCGCGAACTGGTGCAGCAGGGTCGGCCCGCCGACGAAGGCGACCTGCTCGTGGCCCAGCTTCAACAGGTGGCGGACGGCGAGCCGCGCGCCCGAGACGTGGTCCACCGAGACCGAGCAGGAATCCACCGAGTCGAGGTAGTCGAGGTAGACGACCGGCAGCCGGCGGTCGCCGACCCACTCGCTGACCAGGGGAGCGTCGGCAGAGGCCGGGGTGAGCAGCACCCCGCGCACCCGCTGCGCGGCCAGCATGGTGAGCAGCCGCTCCTGCCGGTCGGTGGCGTTCTCCGAGTCGCACAGGATCATCACGTGCCCGGCCTCGTTCGCCACCCGCTCCACAGCGCTGGCGGCCTCCATGAAGAACGGGCTCATGATGTCGAGGACTACCAGGCCGATCACCTGGCTGGAGGCCCCGGTGAGCACCCGGGCCTGCTGGTTGGGAACGAAGCCGAGCTCGGCGATCGCCCGCTCGACGGTCTCGCGGGTGCGTTTGCGCACCATCTCGGGGTGGTTGATCGTGTTGGAGACGGTGCCCACCGACACGCCCGCGAGCGCGGCGACGTCGCGGATGCTCACCGACGACCGTGGCGCCTGCAGGTCACGCCGATCCTGGGCCACCACGGGCTCCTCTCCTACCCGTCGTGCGGTCTGGACGCACTCGGCGGGCAGGCCGGATGTTATCCAAACCGTTATCGATTCCGCGACGAATCCACGTGCGAACGGGGTGCTGCCAGTGTAACGTCTGAACCGGTTCAAGAAATGAACCGCTTCAAGAAACCGCAGCAGAGTCGCTGGGAGGATCGATGGCCGCGCAGCCCACGCCCCGTCGCTGGTACGTGCCGGACGCCTACATCCCGCCGGTCACCACCGGGCCGGAGCCGTCGCACGAGTCGATCTGCGTCCTGAACGCCACCGACTCCCCGGCCGAGTTCGTGATCACCGCCTACTTCGCCGACCGCGAACCCGAGCGTTCCGAGCCGATCACCCTGCCGGCGCGGCGCGACGTCCATCTGCGCACCAGCCGGCCCGACCAGGTCGGTGGCCTGCAGCTCCAGCCGGGAGTGCCCTACGGACTGGTCATCGAGTCCGAAGCGGACCTGCAGCTGCAGTACAGCCGGCTGGACACCACGCAGGCCGCCTACACCCTGATGACCGCAATGCCCATCCCGACCGAAACCCGCTGACGCGGATTCGGCCACGCAGTGAACAAACCAGTAAGGAGTAAGTGCATGAAGCAAGGACGCTTTGTTGGCGGTGCGGTTGCCGCCGCGCTCGCGCTCAGCCTCGGCCTGACCGCGTGTGCCGGATCCCCGGCACCCTCGGGCAGCGCGCCGGCGGGTGGCGGCGACGGTGACTACACCATCGCTGTAGTCCCGAAGGACGCCACCAACCCGTGGTTCGTCCGGATGGAGGAGGGCGTCAAGAAGTACGCCGCCGACACCGGCCTCAACGTCTTCCAGAAGGGCCCGGCCGAGACCGACGCCACCATGCAGGCCCAGGTCATCCAGGACCTGATCGCCCAGGAGGTGGACGCGATCGCCGTCGTGCCGGTCGATCCGGGCGCGCTGGAGACCGTCCTGAAGGAGGCCATGGACGCCGGCATCGTCGTCGTGACCCACGAGGGCGCCAGCCAGCAGAACACGATGTACGACATCGAGGCCTTCAACAACTCCGACTACGGCGCCTTCA
>JAEYUH010000142.1 GCA_023432725.1 Actinomycetes bacterium
GAGATGGCCTTCCTCAACAAGGGCCTGACGATCACCCTGATCGACGAGCGTCCCGACTACGCCGACGATCTCGAGACCGACGAGATCGAGACGATCCGCGAGAAGACCTTCCGCTACGACGACGGCCTGATCGACTACGTGAAGTACCTCACCGGGACGAAGGACACCATCCACCCCTCGGTGATCGCCATCGACGCCGTGGACGAGCGGATGAGCCTCGAGGTGGCGATGCAGTGGAACGTGTCCTTCAACGAGAGCGTCCACACCTTCGCCAACACGATCAACACCCACGAGGGCGGCACCCACGAGGAGGGCTTCCGCGCCGCGCTCACCAACACGGTGAACAAGTGGGGTGAGACCTGGGGCATGATCAAGAAGCGCGAGGACCGGGTCACCGGTGACGACATCCGCGAGGGCCTCACCGCGATCGTCTCGGTCAAGCTGGCCGAACCCCAGTTCGAGGGACAGACCAAGACCAAGCTGGGCAACACCGAGGCCCGCTCCTTCGTCCAGAAGGTAGTCAACGACCTGCTCGGCGACTGGCTGGAGAAGAACCCCTCGGAGGGCAAGGACATCGTCCGCAAGTCCCAGGCGGCGGCCCAGGCAAGGGTGGCGGCCCGCAAGGCCCGCGACCTAGCCCGCTCCCGCAAGGGCCTGCTGAACGGGGCGGGGGAGTACGGCAAGCTCGCCGACTGCTCCTCCACCGAGCCTGCCGAGTGCGAGGTGTTCATCGTCGAGGGCGACTCCGCCGGCGGCTCGGCCAAGGGCGGTCGCGACCCGCGCACCCAGGCGATCCTGCCGATTCGGGGCAAGATCCTCAACGTCGAGAAGGCCAGGCTCGACAAGATCCTCCAGAACAGGGAGGTCGCGGCGATCTTCAACGTGCTCGGCACCGGCGTCCAGGACGATTTCGACATCGACAAGCTGCGCTACCACAAGATCGTGCTGATGGCCGACGCCGACGTCGACGGCGCCCACATCCGCACCCTGCTGCTGACCCTGCTGTTCCGGTTCATGAAGCCGCTGATCCATGGCGGCTACGTGTACCTCGCCCAGCCGCCGCTGTATCGGCTGCGCTGGTCGAACGCCCCCCACGAACTGGCCTACAGCGACGCCGAGCGGGACGCGCTGCGCGACGCCGGCCTGGCGGCCGGCAAGAAGCTGCCGGCCCCGACGAACAACCCGATCCAGCGGTACAAGGGTCTGGGCGAGATGAACGCCGGCGACCTGTGGGACACCACCATGGATCCGGAGAAGCGGACCCTGCTGCAGGTGACCCTGGACGATGCGGCGGCGGCCGACGAGATGTTCTCGATCCTGATGGGGGAGGACGTCGAGCAGCGCCGGAGCTTCATCCAGCGCAATGCCAAGGACGTCCGCTTCCTTGACGTGTGATCGCCGAAGCCTGAGGAGACAGAGATGACAGACACCCCGATCGACGGGACCGACGGCGAGCACACCGAGATGGTCGAGGACACCGGTCTGGTCCCGACCGTGAGCCGCACCGAGGAGATCGACCTGCAGGTCGAGGTCCAGCGGTCCTACCTCGACTACGCGATGAGCGTGATCGTCGGACGCGCGCTGCCCGACGTCCGCGACGGGCTGAAGCCCGTCCACCGCCGCGTCCTGTACGCGATGTACGACCGCGGCTACCGTCCCGACCGCGGCTGGAACAAGTGCTCCCGGATCGTCGGCGACGTGATGGGCCTGTACCACCCGCACGGTGACTCGGCGATCTACGACACCCTGGTGCGGCTCGCCCAGCCGTGGGTGATGCGGGCGCCGCTGGTCGCCGGCCAGGGCAACTTCGGGTCGCCCGGCAACGACCCTGCCGCCGCGATGCGGTACACCGAGTGCAAGATGGCGCCGCTGGCCATGGAGATGGTGCGCGACATCGGCGAGGAGACCGTCGACTTCAAGCCGAACTACGACAACAAGGAACTCGAGCCGACGGTGCTGCCGGCCCGGTTCCCGAACCTGCTGGTCAACGGTTCCACCGGCATCGCGGTCGGGATGGCCACCAACATCCCCACCCACAACCTGCGTGAGGTGGCCGAGGCCGTCCAGTGGGCGCTGGAGCACCCGGAGGCCACCAGGGAGGAGCTCCTCGAGGCCGCCATGGAGCGGATCAAGGGCCCCGACTTCCCCCTCGGCGCGCTGATCGTGGGCCGCAAGGGGATCGAGGACGCCTACCGCACCGGACGTGGCTCCGTGGTGATGCGGGCGGTCATCGACATCGAAGAGGACAAGGCGGGGCGCACCAGCCTCGTCGTGACCGAGCTGCCCTACATGTGCAACCCGGACAACCTGGCGGTGAAGATCGCCGAGCTGGTGAAGGCCGGAAAGCTGACCGGCATCGCCGACATCCGCGACGACTCGTCCGGCCGGACCGGCCAGCGGCTGGTGATCGTCCTGAAGCGGGACGCCCAGCCCCGCGTGGTGATGAACAACCTGTACAAGCACACCCAGCTGCAGGACACCTTCGGCTGCAACATGCTGGCCCTGGTCGACGACGTGCCCCGCACGCTGCGGCTCGACCAGTTCATCAGCTACTGGGTGAGGCACCAGATCCAGGTCATCCAGCGCCGGACCGCGTTCCGGCTGGCGGCCGCCGAGGATCGGGCGCACCTGTTGCGCGGCCTGGTCAAGGCGCTGAACCGGCTCGACGAGGTGCTGGCCCTGATCCGCGCCTCCCGCGATGTCGACACCGCGCGCGAGGGCCTGAAGGGCCTGCTGGAGATCGACGACCAGCAGGCGATGTACATCCTCGACACGCAGCTGCGCCGGCTGGCCGCGATGGAGATCCAGCAGATCGTCGATCGGTTGGCCGAGATCGAGGCCCAGATCACCGACCTGAAGGACATCCTGGCCCGGCCCGAGCGGCAGCGCCGGATCATCTCTGAGGAGCTGGCCGAGATCGTCGAGAAGTACGGCGACGAGCGGCGTACCCGGATCATCGCGGCCGACGGCGACCTGTCCGACGAGGACCTGATCCCCGACGACGAGATGATCGTCACGATCACCCACGGCGGTTACGCCAAGCGCACCGCCAGCTCGCTGTACCGCACCCAGAAGCGGGGCGGGAAGGGCGTGCGAGGGGCGTCCCTGCGGGCAGATGACGAGGTGGAGCACCTGTTCGCGACCACCAACCACCCCTGGATCCTGTTCTTCACCAACATGGGCAGGGTCTACCGGGCGAAGGTTTGGCAGCTGCCGGAGGCGGGACGCGACGCCCGTGGCGGGCACGTCGCGGGGCTGTTGTCCTTCCTGCCTGAGGAGCGGATCGCCCAGGTGATGACGCTGCGCAGCTACGAGGACGCCCCGTACCTGCTGCTGGCCACCCGCAACGGACTGGTCAAGAAGACAGAGCTGCGGTCCTACGACTCGCCGCGGCAGGCGGGCGTGATCGCCATCAACTTCCGCGAGCCCGACGACGAGCTGATCGGCGCTGCGCTGTGCAGCCCGGCCGACGACGTCCTGCTGATCTCGCGCAAGGGTCAGGCGATCCGGTTCGGTGCCCACGACGAGCAACTGCGTCCGATGGGGCGGGCGACCTCAGGCGTGACCGGGATGAAGTTCCGGCCCGGCGACGCGCTGCTCAGCATGTCGGTGATCGGTGCCGACATGCCCGAGGACGACAGGTTCGTGTTCACCGTCACCGATGGCGGCTTCGGCAAGCGGACCGCGGTCTCGGAGTACCGCCAGCAGGGCCGGGGGGGCCTCGGCATCAAGGCGATGAAGCTCAACGAGGGACGCGGCTCGCTGGTCGGCGGGCTGGTGGTGCAGGAGTCCGACGAGGTCATCGCCATCAAGGTGAGCGGCCAGATCATCCGCTCCAGCGTGGCCGAGGTGCCGGCCAAGGGTCGCGACACCATGGGCGTTAAGTTCGTCGGGGTGGCCGAGGACGACGCGGTGGCAGCGATCGCGCTCAACCCCGAGTCCACCGCGGCGCTGCCCACCTCGCCCGCCTCCCCGTCCGATGACGGGGAAGGTGGTCCGGTGCTGAACGGGCAAGGTACCGTTGAACCGGACGAACCAGGCCGGCAGGACAGTGAGCCGGCCAGGGAGGAGAACGGTGACTGAGAAGCCAACCGCGACGGCACGGACGTCGGGGGTGGTCGACCCCTCCATCTGGCGGGTCGACGGCTCCGCCGCACCGACCCAGGAACGCGGGCTGGACGACACCGTCGTCCGGATCCCTCCGGTCCCGGGGAACGGCCCGTCTCCGGCGGCTCCGACCTCGCCGGTGATCCCGTCCAACCGCCCCGGCCCTGAGTACGAGCCGACCCTGACCACCCCGGCCGCCTCGCCGCCGCCGGCGGTCGAGCCCGCCGTCGACTCCGTCCTCAAGCCTGCCAAGCGCAAGGGTGCCCGGCGCACCCGCAAGGCGAGACTGCGGCTCTCGCGGCTCGACCCGTGGTCGGTGATGAAGACGGTGTTCCTGTTCTCCATCGCCTTCGGTGTGATGTTCTGGGTCGCCATCTACATGGTCTGGACGATCGTGGA
>JAEYUH010000164.1 GCA_023432725.1 Actinomycetes bacterium
GTGGCGACCAGGGCGAACCCGACCACGGCGATGGTGAACCCGAAGTAGCGCGGGTGGATGTACAGGCCGAGCTGGCCGGTGACGGCGAGCCACCCGGTGGCGACGATCCCGATCAGGCTGAGCAGCAGGCCGGCAGGGGGCGCGGGGAGGCGGCGGCGTTCAGAGCGCAAGGTTCATCCCCATTCCCAGGACGAGCGCGCACAGCCCAACCAGTCCGGCGATCAGGGCGAGGGCGCGAGAGGTGAAGGTGGTGCGCAGCAGCGCGAGCATCTTGATGTCGACCATGGCGCCGAAGACGAGGAAGGCGACGATCCCGCCGGGGGAGAAGGTGGCCGCGAAGGAGAGGATGAAGAAGGCGTCGACGTTGGAGCAGACGGAGACCACGAAGGCGAGCGCCATCAGCACCAGCACCGACGAGACGGGGTTGCCGCCGAGTTCCACCAGCAGCGCGCGCGGCACCCCGACCTGGATCCCTCCTGCGATCGCCGAACCGGCCACCAGCGCCGGCAGCATGGTGGTGGTCTCCTCGGCGAACAGCCGGGCGCTGCGGGCGGCGCGGCCGCGGCTCTCCTGCGGCGCCGTGTGGCAGCTGGCTTCGAACCGGGCGGTGAGCAGGGAGGACGGGTCGGGGTGGCGCGAGAAGAGCCAGCCCAGCAGGTTGGCGATCGCGAAGGCCCCTGCGATCCGTCCGACCAGGATGCCGTCCTGCCAGCCGAAGGCCTGGTAGGTGGTGATGATCGTCACGGGGTTGAGGATCGGCGCCGCCAGCAGGAAGGTGAGCGCGCCGCCCACGTCCACCCCGCGCATCATGAGCCCGCGGGCGAGCGGGACGTTGCCGCACTCGCAGACCGGGAAGAGCACGCCGAGCAGCGACAGCACCAGCCGGCGCAGGAACGGGTTGCGCGGCAGGTAGCGCTGCCAGACCCGCTCCGGCACCCAGAGCTGGACCAGCACCGAGATCGTGATCCCGAGGAAGACGAAGGGCAGCGACTCGATGAAGACGCTGGCCGAGAGCGTGACGAAGTCGCGGGCGGCGTCCGGGAGCCAGGCCGCCCACGCCGGGTCGGCGACCAGGCGCAGGCCGAGGAAGGCGGCAGCCAGCCCGACCATGACGAGAGCGCGCAGCCCAGCCCGGCGACGGTCGGTGACAGGGGCCGGGGCAGGTTCGAGCAGCGTCGGTTCGCGGCGCGTCGACAGCATGGGCCTGCCTGGGAGATCGGGGAAGTTCCCGACAGCTTAGCTGGCGGAGTCCCGCGACCCGGCCGGGACGCGCTCGGGCCCGGCAAGCTCGTCGGGGAACCGGACCGGTGCGGGCTCGGACGTCTCCCGGACCCGTCGGCTGCCGTACAGCACGCCGGCCACCACGATGACCGAACCGACAAGCTCGAGGCCGGTGGGGCGTTCGTCCAGCAACCACCACGCCGCGGTGATCCCCACCACCGGCACCAGCAGCGAGTAGGGCGCCACCCTGCTGGCCGGGTGGCGGGCCATCAGGTGGGTCCACAGGCCGGAGCCGGCCAGGGTTCCGAGCAGCACTGTGTAGGCGAGCCCGGCCAGGGCGAGCAGCCCGGTGGCCGAACCCAGCGAGGTGAAGGAGGACGCGATCCGCGCCGGGCCCTCGGCGACCAGGGAGGCGAGCCCGAGGGGCACCGGTGGTACGACGCTCATCCACAGCACCAGGTGGAGCGGCCTGGCGTCGGGGCTCCCCGCCGAGGCCAGCCGGCTGCCGAGGTTGCCCAGCGCCCACCCCAGTCCACCGGCCACTGTCAGCAGGAAGGGAAGCAGCGCCGCCGACTCCCAGCGCTGCGCGCCGACCACGCACAGCCCCGCCACCGCGACCAGGATGCCGACCACCTGCCGGCCGGTCAGCCGCTCGCGCAGCAGCAGCGCTCCCAGCACGACGGTGAACGGGGCGGACGACTGCAGCACGAGCGAGGCCAGCCCGGCCGGCATGCCCGCCGCCATCGCGGTGTAGAGGAACAGGAACTGCAGCACGCCGAAGCCCGTGCCGTACAGCAGCAGCCACCGCACGGGTACCCCCGGCCAGGGCACCAGCAGCACGGTCGGCACGGCGATCACCGCGAACCGCAGGGCGACCAGCAGCAGCGGCGGGAACTGTTCCAGCGAGGCGGAGATCGCTATGAAGTTCAGCCCCCACAGCACGGCGACGGTGATCGCGAGCAGGCGGTGGCGGACGGGCACCCGTCCAGTCTGGGCGCAAAAGGCTTAAGCCACAATCAACAGTTCCTGACGTGTGATGTAGGTTGGCTACATGGACGTGGCCCACCTGCGCCTGTTGCGGGACCTCGCGGTGCACGGCAGCGTGACCGCTGTCGCCGAGGCCGGCCACCGCACCCCGTCCGCGGTCTCCCAGCAGCTCAGGGTGGCCGCGCGGAGCTTCGGCGCCGAACTCGTCGAGAGCGACGGCCGTGGGCTCCGACTCACCGAGGCGGGGGCGCTGCTCGCCCAGTGCGGCGAGGACGTCGCGGTGGCGCTCGAGCGGGCGCAGGCCAGGTGGGACGCCTACCGGGGCGCGACGACGGGGGTCGTCACCCTCGCCTCGCTCCCCAGCGCCGCGGCCTTCCTGCTGCCGGGCGCGCTGGCGGCTCTCGAAGGCACCGGGGTCGAACTGCGCTGTGACGACGTGGACGTGGCCGAGCACGAGTTCGCAGCCTTCACCGCCCGCCACGACATCGTGATCGCCCACAGCCTGGCGGGCCCGACCCCCGCCGGCGCCGAGCGGCTGGCGACGACGGTACTGGCCCAGGAGCCGCTGGACATTGCGCTCCCGGCCGGGCACCGGCTCGCCGGACGCTCCGAGGTGCGGCCCGAAGACCTGGTGGACGAGTCGTGGATCGCGGTGCCGCGCGGCTACCCCTTCGACACCGTGCTGCAGCGGATCGCCGCCCAGACCGGGCGCGACCTCCGGGTCACCCAGCGGGTCAGGGACAACCGGCTGGTCGAGGCGCTGGTCGCCGCCGGCGGTCACGTCGCGGTGCTGCCACGGTTCACCACCCCCGCCTCGCCGGGGATAGTGCTGCGTCCGCTGGTGGGGGTGGCGGCGCGCCGGTTCATCGTTGCGGTGATGCGGCCCGACCGGGCCGAGCGGCTGGTGGTGATCGCGGTGCTGAAGGCGCTGCGGGCGGCCGGTGAAGCGGCGGCGCGGGGGGCGCCCGGCTGAGGTCAGCCCGCGTCGCAGGCGGCGCAGAGCCCGAACAGTTCGAGCTCGTGGTCGATCCTGCTGAACCCGTGGTCCGCGGCGATGGTCCGCACCACTGCCTCCATGCTGGGCAGCGTGACCTCCTCGGTCCGCCCGCAGTTGCGGCAGATCAGGTGGTGGTGGTGGCCGGGGGAGCAGGTGCGGTAGGCGACCTGGCCGTCCGGGGTGCGGATGGCGTCGAGTTCGCCGGCCGCGGCCAGCGCAGCCAGCGTCCGGTAGACGGTAGCCAGGCCGACCGGGGAGCCGGCATGGCGCAGCCGGTCATGGATCTCCTGGCTGGTGGCGAACCCGTCGATGGCTTCCACAGCGGCCCTGATCTCGGCGCGCTGCCGGGTCTTGCGCGGCGCCGGCGCGGGGTGCTCAGTGTTCGTCATAGTGGTCCTCGTGCGGGGCGTGCCGGTGGCCGTCGTGGACGTAGTCGGTGTGGCCCGCGTGGTCGACGGCCAGGTGACCGCAGCCGGGGCCGTGGACGTGAGGGTGCTCCTCGGGCACCTTCTGGGCCGG
>JAEYUH010000264.1 GCA_023432725.1 Actinomycetes bacterium
ATGAAACCGCTGACGTGGCCCACCCGCCGTCCTGCCGCGACGGGGACCCGGCCCGAGGTTGTCTTCCAGGCGGCGTCCCTGTGCCTGTCGTACCCCGACGCCGACCTGCTCGGCCGGCTCGACCTGATCGAGCAGGCGCTGGCCGGCAGCCCGGCCGCGGAGCGGTTCGCCCCGGTCCTGGCCCACCTGCGCGGCGGTCCGCTGGTGGACCTGCAGTCCTTCCACATCCAGGAGTTCGACCTGTCCCGGCGGCACGCCCTGCACCTGTCCTACTGGACCGACGGCGACACGCGGCGACGCGGGGAGGTGCTGGCCGAGGTGAAGGCGGTCTACCGGGAGTCGGGGCTGCTGGTCGACACCGCCGGCGAACTGCCCGACTACCTGCCGATGGTGCTGGAGTTCGCAGTCACCGACCACGAGCGGGGGGTGGGCCTGCTGCAGCGGTTCCGGGCCAGCCTTGAGCTGATCCGGCTCGGGCTGGAGAAGGACGGGCTGCCGCACGCCGGCGTGCTGGCGTCGGTCTGCGGCTGCCTGCCCGGTGAGTCCCCGGCCACGCACGCCGAGGTGCAGGCACGGTACGGCCGGGCCCAGCCGGTCGAGTTCGTGGGGCTGAACGACGTGGTGAGGAGCGGAGCATGAGCGCCCTGGACATCGTGTTGTGGGGGGTGCTGCCCTACCTGGTGGCGCTCACCCTGATCGCAGGACTGGTCTGGCGCTACCGCTACGACCAGTTCGGCTGGACCACCCGTTCCTCCCAGCTGTACGAGTCGCGGCTGCTGCGGGTGGCGTCGCCGATGTTCCACTTCGGCCTTCTGGTGGTGCTCGGCGGCCACCTGGTGGGGCTGCTGATCCCCAAGGACTGGACCGACCGGGTGGTCACCCAGGAGATGTACCACTGGGTGGCGGTCGGCGCCGGAACCCTGGCCGGCATCGCCACCCTGATCGGGATCGCGCTGCTGATCTACCGCCGCCGCACCACCGGTCCTGTCTTCCTGGCCACCACCCGCAACGACAAGCTGATGTACGTGGTGCTGGGCGCGGTGATCGTGTTCGGGCTGGTCGCCACCCTGACCGGCGACACCACCCCGGCCGGCGAGCACCACAACTACCGCGAGACGGTCTCGATCTGGTTCCGCTCGCTGCTGGTGTTCCAACCCGACATCGCGGCGATGGCGGCGGCCACCTGGCAGTTCAAGGTGCACATCCTGATCGGGCTCGCACTGTTCGCGCTGATTCCGTTCAGCCGACTGGTCCACGCCTTCACCGTGCCGCTGCACTACCTGTTCCGGCCCTACGTGGTCTACCGCAGCCGGGACGCCGTCCCGCCCGCAGCCTCCCAGGGCAGGGTGCGCGGGTGGGATCCGGTCGGCACGAGGGACGCCGACCGGGGTGATCGATGACCGCGAGCGGACGGCCCGCGCTCACCGGCCAGCTCGGCCAGGTCATCCTGGCCACCGTCGCCTCCGCCACCGGGTTCTGGGCGTGGATGTCGATAGCGCCGCTGCAGAAGACCTATGCCACCTCGATGGGCCTGGACGAGGGCCAGATCTCGCTGATGCTGGCCACCCCCGTCCTGGTCGGTGCGCTGGGGCGGGTGCTCGTCGGGGCGCTCACCGACCGGCTGGGCGGCCGCAAGATGTTCACGCTCGTGCTGCTCGGGGCGGTGCCCGCCGTGCTGCTCGTCGCCGTCGCCGGCAGCCTGAAGCTCTTCTGGCTGCTGATTCTGGCGGGGCTGTACCTGGGCAGCGTCGGCACGATCTTCGCCGTTGGCATCCCGTTCTCCAGCGCCTGGTACGAGCCGGAGCGGCGCGGCTTCGCCAATGGGGTCTTCGGTATGGGCATGGTCGGCACCGCAGTGTCGGCCTTCCTCACCCCTCGGCTGGCTGAGGGGATCGGCTACCTCAACACCCACTTCGTGATCGCAGCCGTGATGGTGGCGATGGCCGGCATCGTCTGGTTCTTCCTGCGGGAGTCGCCGGCCTGGGCGCCGAACCCGCAACCGGTGGTGCCGCGGGTGGTGGCCGCCCTGCGCCTGCCGATCACCTGGCAGATGTCCTTCCTGTACGCGGTGGTGTTCGGCGGTTTCGTCGCCTTCTCGACCTTCCTGCCGAAGTACCTGACCACCATCTACCCCGAGCAGGTCGACCAGATCGGCGCGGGCGCCCGGATGGGAAGCTTCGTGATCGCCGCGGTGGTAGCCCGTCCGATCGGCGGCGCGCTGGCCGATCGGCTGGGCGCGAAGCTGGTCACCGTGGCCGCGCTGGTGGGGATCGCGGGGCTGGCCTGGGTGGTGAGCCTCGAGCCCCCGGAAGGGATCGTGACAGGGGCCGCCTTCCTGGCGATGGCCGCCGCCCTCGGGATCGGGATGGGCGCGGTGTTCGGCTGGGTGCCGCGCCTGGCGCCACCGGACAAGGTGGGGTCGGTCAGCGGTGTGGTAGCCGCCGCCGGCGGCCTCGGCGGTTACTTCCCGCCGCTGGTGATGGGTGCTACCTACGATGCGGCCGCCAACTCCTACGCCCTGGGGCTGTGGCTCCTCGTGGGCACCGCGGCTGCGGCCCTCGTGCTCGCCCTGTTGCTGCGGCGCACCGGGAGAGCGGCCCCGTCCCCCGCCGTCGACGCGACCTCGACCTGACCAGGAGTCCTGCATGAGCAACACGATCGTGGGCCGCCTCCAGAGCGGGCCGGAGTGGATCACGTCCTGGGATCCCGAGGACGAACAGAGCTGGAACAGCAAGCTCGCCTGGCAGACGCTGTGGATCACCACCTTCACGCTCACCTTGTGCTTCGTGGCGTGGTTCCTGCCGTCGGCGATCGTCCCCAAGCTGAACGCGATCGGGTACGACTTCACCAGGGAGCAGCTCTACTGGCTGGCGGCGGTACCCGGCCTGTCCGGCGGTCTGCTGCGGCTGGTCTGGATGGTGCTTCCCCCGATCATGGGCACCCGCAAGATGGTGGCGGCGACCACGCTGCTGCTGTTCTTCCCCGTCCTCGGCTGGGGGGTGCGGTCGATGTCGCCCACCGCCCCGTACTGGGAACTGCTGGTGCTCGCCTTCCTGGCCGGCATCGGCGGTGGCGCGTTCTCCGGCTTCATGCCGTCCACCTCGTACTTCTTCCCGCGCAAGAAGCAGGGGACGGCGCTCGGCCTGCAGGCCGGGATCGGCAACTTCGGAGTCTCGCTGGTGCAACTGCTGACGCCCTGGCTGATCGGGCTCGGCATGCTGTGGTGGCTCGGGCAGAGCCAGCAGATGCAGGTCGCCGGCCGGCCCGATCGCGAGGTCTGGTACCAGGCGGCGTCCTTCGTGTGGTTGCCGTTCATCCTGATCGCCGCCTGGATCGCCTGGCAGTACCTGAAGTCGGTGCCGGTGAAGGCCAACATCCGCCAGCAGTTCGACATCTTCGCCAACCAGGACACCTGGTGGATGACCGTGCTCTACATCATGACCTTCGGCACCTTCTCGGGCCTGTCCGCCCAGTTCGGGCTGCTGATGAGCAACCTGTACGGCGCCACCAATCCCGCCATCGTGGAGGGCGCCGGGCAGACCGCGCGGATCCTCGTCGAGGGCTACCAGGTGCCGGATCCGGCGTCCTTCGTCTTCCTCGGCCCGCTGGTGGGCGCCGGTGCCCGGGTCCTGTTCTCCCCGCTCACCGACCGGATGGGCGGGGCGATCTGGACGCTGATCTCGGGCCTGGGCCTGATCGGGGCGATCACCGTGACCATCCCTGCGCTGACGCCGGACACCTCGAGCGCGGCGGCTCTGCAGGGCGGGTTCAACCACTTCCTGCTCGGAATGCTGGCGATCTTCCTGTTCGCGGGGATCGGCAATGCCTCGACGTTCAAGCAGATGCCGATGATCTTCGAGCGGCGGCAGGCCGGCGGGGTGATCGGCTGGACCAGCGCCATCGCGGCCTTCGGCCCGTTCCTGTTCGGGGTCGGCCTGACGATCATGCCGGCGCCCACCTTCTACTGGATCGGTGTCGCCTGGGCTGTGATGTGCGTCGGGATCACCGTGTGGCGGTACGCCCGGCCGGGCGCGCCGAAGCGGTCGTGAGTACCGACGGGGGGTCGGCGGCCGTCCTGCGGGGCCGCGTGATTACCGTCTCGGACGAGGCTGCAGCCGGTCGCGACCCGGACCGCGGTGGTCTGCTGGCGGTCGATCTGCTGACACAGGCTGGTGTCGTCGTCGACCGGGTGGTGGTGCCGGACGATCCGGACCTGATCCGGCAGGCGATCGAGGCGGCGGTCGGAGACGGCGTGAGGGTGGTGCTGACCTGCGGTGGCACCGGGATCGGTCCGTCCGACCACACCGCGGACGTGGTGGCCGGCCTGGTGAGCTTCCAGATCCCGGGGATCGCCGAGGAGATCCGGCGGCGCGGGGCCGAGCAGACCCCGCTGGCCCTGGTGTCCCGGCAGGTGGCAGGGGCGATCGTGCGGCCGGGTCGTCCGGCGGTCTTCGTCCTCGCCTCGGCCGGGTCGAGGGGCGGCGTCCGGGATGCTCTGGCTGTGGTCGGCGGCCTGCTCGGCTATCTGATCGAACAACTCGACGGCGCCGGGCACACCTGATGGGAACCGTCCCCCTGAGCCGAGGAACCGTCCCCGGTGAACACCGCCAATCCCGATCGAAGGAGCAGAGATGACAGACGTCCCCGCGTTCACCACCCTCGCCGACCTGAGCGAGCTGATCGCCGTCCAGACCGAGTCCACGGTCTCGCGGACGGTGCTGCGGCAGCCCGGGGTGCGGGTGGTCCTGTTCGCCTTCGACACCGGCCAGGAGCTGACCGAGCACACCGCGGCGATGCCGGTGCTGCTGCAGGTGCTCACCGGACGGCTGAGCATCACCGCGGACGGTCGCACCGAGGAGCTGGTGCCGGGCGGGCTGTTCCACCTCGACGCCAGGGTGCCCCACGCCGTCCACGCCCACGAGCCGTCGCGGCTCGTCCTGACGATGCTGGACGCCCGCTGAGCAGGACTCGCTAGAGTCTGCGAGTCGTCGGTCCGAGCAGGGTGCGGCCGGCGGCAGAAGGAGGATCCGCCGTGGCGAAGGACACGCCTGCGCAGGTGCAGGGGCTGGTGGTGTACCAGGTGTTCCCGCGCAACCACGGGCCCAACGGCACGCTGCGCGATGTCACCGACGACCTCGACCGGATCGCCGCCCTCGGGGTCGACGTCGTCTACCTGCTGCCGATCCACCCGATCGGTGAGCAGGCCCGCAAGGGCAGTCTGGGCTCGCCGTTCTCGATCCGCGACTACCGCGCCATCCACCCCGACCTGGGCGACGAGGCCGACTTCGCGGAGCTGGTCGCGCAGGCCCACGCGCGTGGCCTGCGGGTGATCATCGACGTGGTCTTCAACCACACCGCCCAGGACAGCGTGCTGCTCACCGAGCACCCGGAGTTCTTCCACACCGACGCCGCCGGCCGTCCGGTCAGCTCGGTTCCGGAATGGTCGGACATCGTCGACTTCCGCCACCCCAATCCCGCCGTCGACGACGTGCTGCTGGAGAACCTGCGCGACTGGGTGCGCCGCGGGGTGGACGGCTTCCGGTGCGACGCCGCCACGCTGGTCCCGCTGGAGTTCTGGGTGCGGGCCCGGCGGGAGCTGGCCGAGCTCAAGCCGGGGCTGCTGTGGATCGCCGAGACCGTCCACCCGTTCCTGATCGAGCGGCGCAGGGCCGAGGGCGACCCGCTGGCCAGCGAGGCCGAGCTGTACCAGGCCTTCGACATCCAGTACACCTACGACGTCTGGGGGATCTGGCAGGCGGCGGTCACCGGCCAGGTTCCGGTGGGCCGTTACCTGGAGATGCTGCGCTGGCAGGAGGTCTCGCTGCCGGCCAACTTCGCCAAGCTGCGCCACGTCGAGAACCACGACAACTTCCGCATCATGCGGTTCGCCGCCGGCCGGTCGCAGGCCCTGGCCTGGACGGCGCTGGCGGCCTTCTGTCACGGCCCGTTCATGATCTTCGCCGGCCAGGAGTCCGCGGCGCGGCGCTGGCCCTCGCTGTTCGAGCCGGACCCGATCCGGTGGGGGAGCTACGAGCTCACAGGGTTCATCACCGCCCTCACCCGGCTGAAGAAGCATCCCGCGCTGGCCGAAGGGGCCTTCGTCGTGCTGGACGACGAACCCTGCGTCCAACTCGCCTGGGGCTCACCCCGGCACGGCCGGCTCGCGCCGACACCCTCCGGCACCGGGCTGTACGGGGTCTTCAACGTGGACGCCGCAACGCCCCGGGTCCCCGTCCAGCTCCCGGACGGGGAGTACCGCGACCTGTTGGGCGGCGGGACGGTAGTGGTCAGCGGTGGCGCCATCGACCCGCCGCAGAGCGCCGTCGTCCTGCAGTTCGGCGAGCCGTTCGGGTTCCGTCGGTGGCAGACGCCGCTGATGGACCTGTTCCTCCACGTCGAGGCGCTGGGCGACGACTGACCGCTCAGGGCCGCGGGATGTCGATCTCGGTCACCGGGCTCGGGTTGCCCGCGTCGTCGAGGGCGTAGATGCAGTACCGGGCGGGCAGGTCGTCAGCGGTGAGCGTGAGCGGCACGATGAAGAAGTCCTGGAAGCCGGTGGGATCGCCGCAGTCGACGATCTCTGGGGCGCCCCACGCGAACCGGACGGTGGCGATTTCGGGTGGGTTGAGGTGCGGCACCACCATCACCGAGCCGCCGTCGGCGACCACCTCCGCGCCGGCCGGGATGACCGGCGGGGTGCGATCGACCTCGAACAGCACGCTGGCCGCGCCGGCGTAGTTCTGGCCGTTCACCGCGCAGAACAGGAACCTGCCCTCGGTTGCCGGCAGGTCGACCGGCAGCACCCGGCCTACCTGCTCCCACGCCTGCCCGGCGGCCGGGATGTCGAGCGCCGCCGCGCCGGCATAGGTCTGCGGCGCCTGGCAGGCGGTGCCGTCGCCGAGCGGCACCAGTGCCGTCCGGACGGTGGCAGCCTCACGTCCGACCAGGCTTACCTGCGACGGCTGGTCGAAGGCGTCGCCCTGACCGCCACCACGGAAGGCCCCGCCGCCGCTCTCGGTCCACACATCGGAGTCCGGAAGCGGGCACCCCGGCTCGTCCCTCCTGAAGTCGCCGGCGGCGGTGAAGCAGGCGCCGAGGCCGGCCACGCTCTGGGCGTAGCTGGTCTCGGGCACCAGCTGAACGCCGCCGGCAGTCACCTGGCAGGGCCGGTTCAGCCAGCACGCACCCCCCATCGCCGGATCCGACCCCGCGGTGGTGGTGTTGATCATCGCGACGACAGCGGTCGGCTGACCATCGGCCCCGAGCGTGAGCAGCGGCGACCCACTGGAGCCCTGCACGATGCCGGGGCAGTCGTTGGACCAGACCCCGAACCACAGCCAGCGGAACTCGATCAGGGTGTGGCGGCTGCCGAGGGTGCACTCGCCGCGGCGCAGCACCCACTCGGGTGGGCTGAGGTCCTGCACCGGCGCACCGATGTTCACCACAGGGGTACCCGGTGCGGGCTCGGCGGTGGTCACCGGGATCGGACGGATCCCGAGCCGGGTCAACTCGCCCAGCGTCGAGGCCAGTCGCAGGACCGCCGTGTCGGTGTGCCGCATCGTGGAATAGGCGAGAGCGACGACCTCGACGTCGAGTCGGGCGTCCTCGTTGCCGGCGGCGGCAAGGAAGGTGGCGGTGCCGTACCAGTCCTCTTCGTGGGTGGTCTGCTGCGCCGAGCGGCCCACGTCGCCGACGCAGTGGCCGTTGGTCAGGATGTACGCCGGCCCGTCCGCCACGCCGGTGTCGATCAGGGTGCCGGTGCAGTTCGAGCCGGCGTTCATCACCGCAACCCCGCTGAACGAGGCCACCTGGTCCAGTGGCAGCGGGTCGGCCGGAGCAGGCAGGCCCACCGTCGGGGCTGCGCTCGGCGGCGGTCCGGCGGTGCCGGGTGGGGTCAGGCCGCAGCCGGCGAGCAGCGCTGCCGTGATCGCGAGGACAGCTGCCTGCAGTCTGGTCATCGCGGCCTCCTCGCCGGTTGCACCCCGCCCGGGCGTCCGGGCGGTTCCTTGGTACCGGTTCGGGTGCTGCCGCGTCCACCTCCGCGGGGCCTGCCACGCCGGGACCGTGCGGAATCCCCCACAACCGGGGGTCGCGCGGCCCGGCTGCAGCGTCAGGCCAGCGTCGCGTCCAGGGTGATCTCGACGCCGGCCAGCGCCTGGGAGACCGGGCAGTTCGCCTTGGCGGTCTCGGCCAGCTCGGTGAAGGTGGCGGCGTCGAGGCCCGGCACGGTGGCGTTGACCCTCAGATGGCTGCCGGTGATCCCCGTCCCCGGGACGAAGGTCACCTCCGCGGTGGTGTTGAGGCTCTCCGGCGGCGTGCCGTTCTTGGCCAGCGCGGCGGAGAAGGCCATCGAGAAGCAGGCGGAGTGGGCGGCCGCGATCAACTCCTCAGGGGTGGTCACCGAGGACGAGCCTTCCGAGCGGGCCTTCCAGTTGACGTCGTAGGTGCCCAGGCCTGAGGTGTCGAAGGAGACCGTGCCGGCTCCCTCGAACAGGCTGCCCTGCCATGCGGTGGTGGCCTTGCTGGTGACGCTCATGGGTCCTCCGTGGGGTGAGATCGGGGATGGTCGGGAACCGCCAGCCTAGCCGCGCGTCGGGCGGGTGACGAGGGGCGCTCAGCGGGAGCGGACCCGCTGGGTGCGCCCGGGAACCACTGCCTCGGCGGTGACCCACTCCCCGTCGGTGAGCACCTCGCAGCCGCGGAAGGCGCAGGGCAGGCCGGTGGCGGTGAGCAGGTCGGGGGAGTCCATCAGCTGGAAGTGGAGGTGGGGCGAGGTCGAGTTCCCGGTGTGGCCCACCCGTCCGATCAGGTCACCGGCGGCGACCCGGTCACCCGGCTGGACAGCCACCGAGCCGGGGATGAGGTGGGCGAAGCCTGCGAACACTTGCTGCCGGTCGGCATCGCGCAGGATCACGTGATTGCCGAGGATGGCGGGCAGCCGGTCGGGGGTGAAGGTGAACCCGTTCCACACCATGCGGACGAGGTCGCGCACCGGGTGCAACCAGGCCGGCTCCTCGCGTCCGTCGGCGGCGCCGACGACGATCCCGTCGAACGGGGAGTGGATGGCGGCATCCCAGGCGTAGGCCTCGCGGGTCCGTCCGCCGAGCAGCAGGTACTGCAGCGTGCGGGCCGGATGGGGGTGGAGTCCGGGACGGTCGTCCACCCTGAGGAAGTCGAAGGCGAAGCGCTGGCCCAGCTGGTCGGTGCCGTGGCTGGGGACCCGGTCGGCGGGGCTGGTGACGGCCACCCAGCCGCCGCCGCGCAGCGGGAAGTCCACGATGATCGGGTCGGCGAGTTCGGGGGAGGTGGGGGTTGGCACCGGTCCATCATGCCGGTGGATGGAAGTGGCGCAGAGCTGGGGGGCGTCTGTGTCCGGAGCATTGAGAACCCCCGGGTGGGTGGCTACCCGCCGCAGCGGCCTGCTCACCCAACTGGCGCCTCGATGAGGTGGGGGAACGTCGGCGCCCTCCGGGGGTCTGCGAGTGCTTGGGGGAACTCGCTGCCTCGACTTTACCACCGGAACC
>JAEYUH010000311.1 GCA_023432725.1 Actinomycetes bacterium
TGAAGGAGGCCATGGACGCCGGCATCGTCGTCGTGACCCACGAGGGCGCCAGCCAGCAGAACACGATGTACGACATCGAGGCCTTCAACAACTCCGACTACGGCGCCTTCATCATGGAGAACCTGGCTGAGGCCATGGGCGGCGAGGGCACCTACACCACCATGGTCGGGCACGTGACCAACGCCTCCCACAACGAGTGGGCCGACGGTGGCGTGGCGTTCCAGAAGGAGAAGTACCCGAACATGAAGCTGCTCGAGGCCGAGCCTCGGGTGGAGTCGCAGGACGACGGCGAGGTCGCCTACCAGACCGCCAAGGAGCTGCTGAAGAAGTACCCCGACCTCAAGGGCATCATGGGCACCTCGTCCTTCGACGCTCCCGGTGTCGCCCGGGCGATCGAGGAGCTGGGCCTGAAGGGCAAGGTCTTCACCGCCGGGACCGGCATGCCGGCCGCGAACAAGCAGATCCTCGTCGACGGCTCGGTCTCCGCGCTGACGCTGTGGGATCCGGCTGACGCCGGCTACGCCATGGCCGAGCTGGCCCGCAAGATCCTGGCCAAGGAGGACATCACCGCCCCGATCGACCTCAAGGTCAAGGGCTACGAGGCCATGAAGTTCGCCGAGGGCTCCGACAAGGTGCTCGAGGGCAACGGCTGGGTTGTCATCAACAAGGACAACGTCGACAGCTTCGGCTTCTGATGTAGGACAGGGCAGCGGGAGGGCAGGACGCCCTCCCGCTGCTCCCTCCCCCGGCGCAGCGGGGAGTGAAAGGACGGGAACCGGTGACCGACCACGTCATCGCAGTACGCGGAGTGACGAAGTCCTTCGCAGGGGTGAAGGCCCTCAAATCGGTCGACCTGGAGATACGTCCCGGCGAGATCCACTGCCTCGCGGGCGAGAACGGCTCCGGGAAGTCGACCCTGATCAAGGTCATCTCGGGCGTGTACACCCCCGACGAGGGCACCATCGTGCTGAACGGCGTCGAACACTCAAGGCTCGCTCCGATCGAGGCGATCCTCGGCGGCGTCCAGGTCATCTACCAGGACTTCTCGGTGTTCCCGAACCTCACCGTGATGGAGAACCTGGCCCTCACCTCCGAACTCGCCGCCAAGCGCAAGCTGGTCAACTGGCGCCGCTTCCGTGAGGTGGCCGAACGCGCCATCGCCCAGATCGACTTCAAGGTCGACCTCGACGCCAAGGTCGGAACCCTGTCGGTGGCCGACCGGCAGCTGATCGCGATCTGCCGTGCCCTGATGCACGACGCGAAGCTCATCATCATGGACGAGCCGACGACCGCGCTCACCAAGAAGGAGGTCGACGGGCTGTTCCGGATCATCCTCGACCTCAAGGCGCGCGGCATCTCCACCCTCTTCGTCAGCCACAAGCTCGAGGAGGTCTTCGAGATCAGCGAGCGGTTCACGATCCTGCGCAACGGCGAGGTGGCCGCCACCCGCCTGCCCGAGGAGCTCGACCGCCGCACCTTCTCCTACTTCATGACCGGACGCGAGTTCGAGGACTCCCACTTCACGCTGCAGAACGCGTCGGACGAGCCGGTGCTGGAGGCCAGGGCCCTCGGCGTCACCGGCGGCTTCGATGAGGTCAGCTTCAGCCTGCGGGGCGGGGAGATCCTCGGTATCACCGGCCTGCTCGGCTCCGGACGGACAGAGCTGGCCCTCACGCTCTTCGGAGCCCTGCGCGCCGACTCCGGCGAACTGCTCGTCAAGGGCAAGCCGGTCAGCTTCCGCGGCGTCCGCGATGCCATCGAGGCGGGCATCGGCTACGTCCCCGAGGACCGGCTCACCGAGGGCCTGTTCCTCGAGCGTTCGATCGGCGACAACATCGTGATCGCCGAGATCGACAACGTCGCGGTCGCCGGCGGCATCTACCACGACGACCGCAAGCGCGCCGAGGCCCAGCGCTGGATCGACGAGCTGCGGATCGCCACCCCCGACCAGGAGAACCCCGCCAACACCCTCTCCGGCGGCAACCAGCAGCGGATCGTGCTGGCCAAGTGGCTGGCCACCAAGCCCGACATCCTGATCCTCAACGGCCCCACCGTCGGTGTCGACATCGGCTCCAAGCACGACATCCACAAGGTGCTGCAGGAGCTCGCCCGGGAGGGCATGGCGGTGATCGTGATCTCCGACGACATCCCCGAGGTGATCAGCAACTGCAACCGGATCCTGCTGATGAAGTCCGGACGGATCGTCGCCGAGGTCGATCCGGCCGCCACCACGGAAGCCGAACTCGCCACCCTGATGACGAGCGAAGACCTCGCAGGAGACCTGTCATGAAGAAGTTCCTGGCCAAGGCCGTCCGCTCCAACGAGTTCTACGTGTTCCTGGTGATCCTCGCCCTCGGGATCATCATCCAGGCCCGGAGCGGCCAGTTCTTCACCGCCAACAACCTGGTCGACATCGCCAACGCGATGGTGGTCCCAGGGCTGTTCGGGATCGGTGCCTACCTTGTCATCGTCTCCGGCGGCATCGACGTGTCCTTCCCGGCGCTGGCCTCGCTGGCGGTCTACGCCACCACCCGCGTCCTGGTGGACAACAACTACACCGGGGGGATCTGGCTGCCGTTCCTGATGGCGATGACGCTGGGCGCGCTGCTCGGCGCCTTCAACGGCCTGTTCACCGCCCGGCTCGCGCTGCCGACGCTGATCATCACGCTGGGCACCGCCAGCGTCTTCTCCGGTGTCATGCAGGGGGTGCTCAGCTCGGTGCAGATCCCGAACCTGCCGCCGGCGATGAACGACTTCGGAACGGCGGTGCTGTTCGTCGCGAGGAACCCCGAGTCGGGGCTGACCTCGAACATGCCGGTGTCCTTCCTCGTGCTGGTGGGCGTCCTGGCCCTCGCCTTCGTGCTGACCCGCTACACGATGTTCGGCCGCGGCATCTTCGCGATCGGTGGCGACGAGAGCGCCGCCGCCCGGGCCGGTTTCAAGGTGCGCAAGATCAAGTTCTGGCTCTACGTCCTGGTCGGCGTGATCGCCGCCATGGCAGGCCTGATCCGGGCCTCGATGATGGGTCAGATGCACCCCACCAACCTGCTGGGCATGGAGATGATGGTGATCGCCGCGGTGGTGCTGGGCGGCACCGCGATCACCGGCGGCACCGGCTCGCTGACCGGCGTCATGCTGGGCACCCTGCTGATCACCATCGTCCAGAACTCGATGATCCTGATGGGCATCCCGACCTTCTGGCAGGGCTTCTCCCTGGGCCTGTTGATCATCGTCGGAACCGGCATCTCGGCCTATCAGGTGAAGAAGGCCGGCGGCAGACTCCGCGCGGCGCTGTGAAGGGGCAGGACATGACCACAACGAACTTCTCCAAGGCGCCGGTACTGAAGGCACTGACCAACGACCGGCACATCACCCGGCTGGTGGTGATGCTGATCGCGATCCTCACCTTCTTCCTGATCGTCAAGACCAGCAGCTTCCTCAGCCTGCGGACCTGGCAGTCGATGGCGATCCAGTTCCCCGAGTTCGGCCTGCTCGCGCTCGGCGTGATGCTGACGATGATGACCGCAGGCATCGACCTGTCTGTGGTCGGCATCGCGAACATGACCGCCATCGGCTCGGCGGTGCTGATGCTCTCGCTCACCCCGGAGGGGGCCAGCGGCGGGCAGGTGGCCTTCGCCATCGCGGTGGCGATCGCCTTCGCGCTGGCCGCCGGGGCGCTGGCCGGGATCGTGAACGGCCTGCTGGTCGCCAAGGTCAACATCCCGCCGATCCTGGTCACCCTCGGCACGCTCGAGCTGTTCACGGGGATCGCGATCATCATCACCGGGGGCAAGCCGGTCTCCGGCCTGCCGCCGGCCTTCGGCGAGGTCTTCGCGGGCAAGGTCTTCGGCATCGTCCCCGTGCCGCTGCTGGTGTTCACCGTCGCGGCGATCGTCGTCGGCCTCGTGCTCACCAAGACGGCCTTCGGCAAGAAGATCCTGATGCTGGGCACCAACGCGACAGCGGCCGGCCTGAGCGGGCTCAACAGCACCGCGCTGCTGGTGAAGACCTACCTGTTCTCCGGTGTCCTCGCCTCGCTCGGCGGCCTGGTGATGCTGGCCAACTACAACTCGGCCAAGGCCGACTACGGCTCGACCTACACGCTGCTGACCGTCCTGATCGTGGTGCTCGGCGGGGTGAACCCCAACGGCGGACGCGGCCGGCTGCTGGGCGTCGTGCTCGCCGTCGTGATCCTGCAGATCCTGTCCTCGGGGCTGAACATGTTCCCCGAGATCAGCAACTTCTACCGTCCCCTGATCTGGGGCGGCGTCCTGCTGGCCGTGATGGCGGCTGACTACTTCTCGAAGGACGGGTCGCTCCTTCGACGGCTCAGGAGAAAGGAACACGCATGAAGACCGCCAAGGACCGGTACGTCGTCGTCGGCGCCGACTTCGCCGGCTTCCCCCTCAAGGAGGCCGTGAAGGCCCACCTGATCGAGCGGGGCTGGACGGTCGAGGACGTCACTCCCGACCTGGCCACCGCGCCGATGTACCACCGGGCAGGGTTCCTGGTCGCGTCCAGGATCGCCGAGGGCGAGTACGAGAAGGCGCTGGCCTTCTGCGGGACGGGGATGGGCATCCACATCGCCGCCTCGAAGCTGCCGCACGTTCACGCCGCGGTCGCCGAGACGCTGCCGGCGGCGAAGCGGGCGGCCACCGCCAACGGCGCCAACCTGCTGGCCATGGGCGCCTTCTGGACCGGCCCGCACCTGGCGAAGGGGATGGCCGACGCCTTCCTCGAGTCCTCGCTCGGCGACGGGTACGAGGACTGGGACGGGTTCTACGAGTACCACCTGCGCGGCTTCCGGGAGTGCGAGGACTTCGACTACGAGGCGTACAAGGCCAACGGCTTCCAGGTGCCCGACCCGTCGGTGCCGCCGCTGGGGCCGTCGCCGACCGGCCTGGCGTACTGACCGGCCGGGACGAGGAGCGCCTTCGTGACCAGGATCCTGCTGGCGGGGGAGTCGTGGATCTCCCAGTCGACCCACTTCAAGGGCTTCGACAACTTCACCTCGACGGTGTTCGAGCGCGGCGCCGACGCCTTCATCGCTGCGGCCGCCTCGCAGGGGATCACCGTCGAGCAGCTGTACGCCCATGACGTGCCGGAGAAGTTCCCGTTCTCGCTGGCCGAGCTGGCCGGCTACGACGCGGTGATCCTGTCCGACATCGGGGCCAACTCGTTCCTGCTGCCCCCGGCCACCTGGGTGGGGGGCCGCTCGATGCCGAACCGGCTGGCGCTGCTGGGCGACTACGTCGCCGGGGGCGGCGGGCTGATGATGGCCGGCGGGTACCTGAGCTTCCAGGGCTTCGAGGCGAAGGCCAACTTCGCCCGCACCCCGCTGGCCGAGGTGCTGCCGGTCACCCTGCTGGACTGCGACGACCGGGTCGAGGCGCCGCAGGGCGTCCGTCCGGTGGGGCTGGGGGACGGTCCGATCGCCGCCCGCCTGGGGCCTGACGCCCCCGTCCTGCTCGGCTACAACAAGGTGTTCGCCCGTCCGCAGGCCGAGGTCTTCGCCAGTGTGGACGGCGACGTCCTGATCGCCGGCCGGCAGGTCGGCTCGGGTCGCAGCCTGGTCTGGACCTCCGACATCGGCCCGCACTGGTGCCCGACTCCGTTCCTGGAGTGGGACGGGTTCGCGCCGCTGGTCGGCGCCATGCTGCGCTGGGTCGCCGGCACCTGACCCTGATCATCGCTGAGCGCTCACCGTCTCCTCGAGCGCTCCCCGAGACGTCGAGGGCTCCCTCACTGAGGGAGCCCTCGACGTGTTGTTGGAGTTCTCGGTGGGAAGTTCTCGGTGGTGCGGGGAGCGGTGGGCGGTTCGGGGAACCGTCCGGCGGCGATCGCGGCAGCGCAGAATCCGGGGTGATCGGGTGGGTGGCGTGGATAGTGCACACGGTCGGTCCCGCCACCCCGGATTGTGCGTAGTTGGCGCACTGGTGCCGGCTGTGGCACCCTGAGGGACGTCCCCGCGGAGGTTCCGCAATGCCAGGGGACCCCATCGAGGAGCAGCATGCGCAGGCTCGGAAGCACCCCGACCACCGCGCACTGATCCCTGCCCAGCTTCGGGGTCGGTGCCAGCCACCGAGACGGAGCCTCCCATGCCTTCACCCCTTGCCGGGGTC
>JAEYUH010000325.1 GCA_023432725.1 Actinomycetes bacterium
CAGTCGGCGGCACCCACTCCCGCCCGCACACCGTTCTCCGGAGGCGGCAGCTGGTCGTGGGCCGAGCGGGAACCGGCGCCGCGGACGGACTTCGTCGAGGTGGACTCCCGCGCCGGCCTCGACATGACCAACGCCGTCACCATCGATGGGGTGGACTACTACGTCTCCCTGCCTCGTGAGGGGGGCGGAGAGCCGCCGTCCGGCTGCCTGCCCGCGCGGATCCACAGGTACCTGTCCGAGACCGGGACGTGGGAGGAGCAGGGTGCCAGCCCCGCACCACCGACCGGACTGTGCCCATTCGAGCCGATCGCCTACAACGGGGACCTGTACGTCACCCTGTACGACGGCGTGCCGGTCACGGACACCGCCAGCCGGCACTTCGGCGAGATGCATCCGCTCCTCGTGTACAGCCCCGCTACTGGAAGCTGGACCCTCTCCGATCCCTTCCCCACTCGTCCCCACGCCTACGCGGAGGAGCATTGCGTCCGGCTGCCGGAGGGCATGTTCTGTGCCGAGACAACCGCCGGCGGTGCCTCCTTCACCGGCCGGTACGAGTTCCTCGACGTCGCCACTCGGGCCTGGCGGGAGGGCACGTCCCCGGATCTCGGAGCCATTCCGGTCAGTCCGGTGGGTGACATTCCCCGCGGCGTGACGGTGGAGGGCCGTTCCCATGTGCTCTTCACGGCAAGCCCGTTCCTGAGCTCCGCCGAGTCCGGCGAGATGTCGGTGTTCCTCCTCGATCCGGAGACCGGCACTGTCGTCCTTCGAACGAGCCGCCGGCTTCCGTTCGCGCAACTCGAGGCGATCCGCGATCCCCAACTGCTCGCGCCGGGCCTGCTCTTCGGCGGGCCGGAAACGGTCCACGACAAACTCACCACGGCCACCGTCCTGGATCTGCGGACCGGCAACTGGTGGGACGTGAGGTTGCCCGGGCCCGCGCCCTATCCGGACGAGATCAACGACACCCTCAACTTCCTGGACTCGGCCGCCTGGGCCAAGCGCGTCTACGGCGCCGAACTGGAGTCCTACGCGGTAGTCCGCGACTACCTCTACGACCCGCTCGAAGCCCGCTGGCTGGTGCTTCCCGTGGTGTCCGAGCCGCCGCCGGACCTGGATCCGCCGGAGGGGGACGAGGTGACGAGCTACCTCTGGTACGGCAGCGGTCCGCTGCAATGCGACTACCACCGCGTCCAGCCCTGCTACGAGCTTCGGGCGGATCCGCTGCCGCGAGTCGCCCAGGATCTCTCGCACGAGCAGGTCCTGGCCCGGCCCACCGTCGTGCGCTGATCCCGAGCGCCGACCAGTACCCCGCCACAGCGCGTCGCGCCGCCCGTGACAGGAGGGCTCCGTACCTTGGGCACCATGGCAGCAGGGGGAGGTGCCGGCCCGGGGTACGGTCCGGTGGTACAGGGGCAGCGGCCCGCAGGACCGCGGGGTCGCGGTCTTGTGGCGGCGGGGCTGGTCATCGCGGCGTTCGCGCTTGCCTGCCTGCCGCTGGCGCTGGGCGTGCTCACCCCGCCACCCGAGCCGACGGCCGCCCCAACTGTGGGCCTGCCTTCGCCCACGCTGGCGACGGGTTCGCCCACGGAGCCGCCGCCGATGAGTCCGGCTCCCGGTGGGGCCGAGGTGATCGCCGTCGGCAGCGCGCCGTCCGACGTCGCTGTCGACCCGTTGCTCGGCCGCGCCTTCGTGGCCAACTCCGGCGACGGCACAGTCTCTGTGGTCCACCTGGCGGCGAATCAGGTGGTCGGGTCGGTGGGGGTCGGTGGCCGGCCGATGGCGGTGGCGGTGGATCCAGCCACCCGGCGCGGGTACGTGGCTGACGCCGACGGCGGGCAGGTGGTGGTCTTCGACACCGTGGCGGGGGTGGTCTCCCGCTCGGTCGCCGTCGGAAGGGAGCCGGTCGGCCTCGCGGTCGACCCACAGGCCCGCCGGCTCTACGTAGCCAACGCCGGCGACGACACGGTCTCGGTCGTCGACACCACCAGCGATCAGGTGGTCGCGACCGTGGAGGTCGGGCGCCGTCCGGTGGCGCTCGCCATCGACAGGGCTGCCGGGCTGGTGCTGGTGGCGACCGTCGAGGACGACAGCGCCTCCCAGATCGACGTAGCCACCCTCGACGCGTCCCCCATCCCTACCGGGGACGGCACCAGTGACGTCACCGTCGACCCGCTCTCCGGCGCGGTGGTGTGGGCGTTCCCCGGTACCGGGGAGGTCGCGCTGGTGGCTGACGAGGTGCGCTCCGTCCCGGTCGGCAGGGCGCCGAACTCGCTCGCCGTGGACGGCGCCACCGGGCGGCTCTACGTCGCCAACACGCTCGACGACACCGTTTCGGTGGTCGACCTCTCGTCCGGCACGGTGCTCGCGACCGTGCCCGTCGGCGACGGGCCGTCCGCCGTCGTGGTGGATGGGTCGAGTCCTCGCGTGTTCGTCGCCAACACCGCCGACAACTCGGTGAGCGTGCTCGAACCCTGACCGCGAATCCTGCGCGGTCATGGCGGGTCGCGGGCGGCACCGCGCATACTGGTGCCGCCGGCGGCTGGGAGCGAGAGCCGGCAGGGAGGAAGCCATGGCGGGCGGCGACGGCACTGTCTTCATCAACTACCGCCGCGACGACACCCGGTGGCCGGCGAAGACCATCTACGAGGAACTGACCCGGCGGATCGGCCCGGAGCGGGTCTTCAAGGACGTCGACAACATCGAGCTCGGCGAGAACTTCGTGGAGCAGATCACGGCCGCCGTGGCGCGCTGCGAGGTGATGCTGTCGCTGATCGGTGAGGGCTGGCTGGACAGCAAGGACGCCCAGGGGCGCCGCCGCCTGGACAACCCGCGCGACTTCGTCCGGCTTGAGATCGAGACCGCCCTGCAGCGCGGGGTCCGGGTGATCCCGATCCTGGTGGACGGCGCCGAGATGCCGCCGGCGGAGTCGCTGCCGGAGTCGCTGCGCCCGCTCACCGAACGCCAGGCCGTCTCGATCAGCCCGGAGCGGGTCGAGATCGACCGGCTGGTCAAGGCACTGACGGCCAGCTTCGGCGCGTCCGCGCAGCGCCGGCCGCAGCCGGATTCCGCGTTCCCTGGGTTCGCGGCACCCGGGCCGGCGTACCCGCCGGGCCAGGCCTACCAGGCTCCCGCTCGGCCGCAGCCGTCCGCGCCGTCCTACCAGCAGTTCGGCCAGGCCCCGCCGCCCGGATACCGGCCCGGTCAACCGGCCCCCCCACCGCAGCAGGCCGGGGTGCCCCAGGGCGGATACCCGCCGCAGCCACCGGCGCCGCTGCCTCGCGACCGCAAGCCCAACCGGACGCCGTGGCTGCTGGGCGCCGGCGTGCTCGTGCTGGCGCTGGTGGCCTGGGGGCTGTCGTCCCTGCTCGACGGAACCGGACCCACGCCGACGCCGCAGCCGAGCCCGTCACCCCCCCGGACGACACCCGCGACGACGCCCGAGGTGCCGGCCGGCGTCCTGTGGACCGGTGACGACGTCACCCGGTTCCTGTTCACCAGAGCCGAACTGGAGGCCATGGTGCCGGACGCCACCGGCATCTTCGAGGACAACCTGAGCTGGGTCTACACCGACACCACCGCCAGCCCGGACTACTGCTCGGGTGCTATCGCGTTCGGCCCCGACGGCGGGGTGGGGCAGTGGGCCAAGTCGGTGGCGAACAGTCCCGCGGGCGCGGTGGTCTCGTTCGGGGCCGCCTACGAAACCTCCGCCCTGGCCGCTGCCGCCTTCGACAGGCTGCGAGCCACCCGCTGCGACGGCGGCACCATCGAACTGACCGCCAGCGGTCAGCCCTGGGACAACGTCCGCTACGCCGAGCTGGCTACCGAGTTCGGCTACTCGTTGACCCGGCTGGACTTCACCTGGGGATCGTGGCGGGAACGCGCCTGCGTCACCAACCGCAACGTGCTCGTCTGCTACTCGATGGCCGCCACGGAGTCCGATTTCGCCACCGCCGACGGCACCGATGCCCTCGTCCTGGGGGTCGGACGGGCGCAAGGGCTGGTACCTCAGGAGTAGGTGCTCCCCGGTGACGGCTAGGGCCGGGTGAGGATCTCGGCGCCGTCCGGCGTGACGACCAACGAGTGCTCGAACTGGGCGACCCGGGAGCCGTCGTCGGTGACCACCGTCCAGTCGTCGGGCCAGACGTGGGAGCGTTCGTCGCCCAGCGCCAGCATCGGCTCGATGGTGAAGGTCATCCCGACCTCGATCACGGTGTCGGCTGAGGGCTCGTCGTAGTGCGGGATCACCAGGCCCGAGTGGAAGGCCGTATGCACGCCGTGGCCGGTGTAGTCGCGGACGACGCCGTAGCCGAACCGCTTGGCGTAGGCCTCGATCACCCGTCCGATCACGTTGATCTGCCGCCCCGGCCTGACCGCCCGGATCGCGCGGTTCATCGCCTCCTCGGTGCGCTCGGTGAGCAGCCGGGATTCCTCGTCCACCTCGCCGCAGAAGTAGGTGGCGCAGTTGTCGCCGTGCACGCCGTCCACGAAGGCGGTGACGTCGATCTTCACAAGGTCGCCGTCGGCCAGCGGACGGGTGTCGGGGATGCCGTGGCAGATCACCTCGTTGACCGAGGTGCAGCACGACTTGGGGAAGCCCCGGTAGCCGAGGGTGGACGGGTAGGCGCCGTGGTCGAGCAGGAACTCGTGCACCACCGCGTCGATGGCGTCGGTGGTCACCCCGGGGGCGATCGCCTCGGCGCCGGCGCGCATGGCCCGGGCCGCGAGCCGTCCGGCCACCCGCATCTTCTCGATCGTCTCGGCGGACTGGACGTGCGGGCCCCGGTACGGCTCGGGGCGCGGCTGGTCGACATAGGCGGGCCGGGCGATCTCGGCGGGCACCCGTCGTCGCGGGGTCACCGGGTAGGGCTTGATCGCAGTCACGCAGGCGATGATAGTGACAGCCATCGTCCCGCTTCGGAGGTGCCTGATGACCAGCGCGTGGTACTACTGCCTCGACCACCGCAGCGTCGAACCCTATGAGGGCTGCCGCAGCCTGTCCCGGCTGGGGCCGTACGCGACCGCCGACGAGGCGGCGCACGCCCTGGATCGCGTGGTGGAGCGCAACGACGAGTGGGAGAACGACCCCCGCTTCAACGACCCGGACGAGGACGACGACGAGGACGAGTCCGGCTGGGGCCCCTTCCGCCACTGACCCGGGATGCGGGGACGGTTCTTCGGTTCGGGG
>JAEYUH010000008.1 GCA_023432725.1 Actinomycetes bacterium
GCCACCGGGTGGCTCCGCCGAGAGCGCAATCCGGCCCATCAAGGGAGTCGGCGGGTACAGTGGCGAGCGTGCTGGATCCACGGCTGCTGTACACGCTCAACCCGCAGGTGTGGGAGTCTCTGGGCGGTCACGAACCGGCCCTGTTGCACCTGCTCGACGGCTATATCGACGCCGGAGCGGTGATCCACACGACCGCCCGCTACCTGCTTGAGCAGTGCGAGCACGAGGTCCTGGTCGAGTTCGACCACGACCAGCTCCACGACTACCGCTCCCGCCGGCCGCAGATGGTCTTCGACACCAACCACTGGGTGTCGCTGACCGACTACTCGCTGCTGTTGTACAAGGTGCTGGACGCCAGGGGAACGCCCTTTCTGTTGCTGACCGGACCTGAGCCGGACATGCAGTGGAACCGGGCCAGCGCGGCGATCCTCGGCCTCGCCGAGCGGCTCCACGTCTCCAGCGTGATCAGCGTCGGGGGAGTGCCGATGGCGGTACCGCACACCCGTCCGACGCTCGTCACCGCGCACGCCACCGACCCCAACCTGGTCAGCGGGAACCCGATGTGGATCGACCGCGTCCAGTTGCCCGGCAGCTTCTCGCACATGCTAGAGTTTCAGGCCGGTGAGGCGGGGCTGCTGGGCCGCGGCTTCGTGGCCCACGTCCCGCACTACCTCGCCCAGACCGCGTTCCCGCAGGCCACCGCCGCGGTGCTGGCCCGGATCGCAGAGGCCACGGGCCTGGAGTTCCCCACCGATGATCTCGCGGAGCGGGCTGCCGCGAACCTCGCGACGATCGCGTCCGAGACCGCGGACGACGCGGACTTCCCCGCGGTCGTGACCGCTCTCGAGGAGCAGTACGACCAGCTCAGGTCCAGCGCCACCCCACGGGTGCCCAGCGCCGAGGAGATCGGCGCCGCGGTCGAGCAGTTCCTGGCCGAGCAGGACCCGCCCCCCGACTTCCGGCGCTGACCCCGGTGCCGCAGACCGTCACGCAGCTGATCGCGCTGCTGGACCTCGACCGGCGCTCGCAGGACGAGTTCGTCGGCGCGGCCGACGAAACCTCCGCACGGCAGCGGGTGTTCGGCGGGCAGGTGCTTGCCCAGGCGCTCACCGCCGCCTACCACACGGTGCCGGAGCTGCGGCGGGCGCACTCGCTGTCGTCCTACTTCGTCCGGCCGGGGCTGGCCGGCGTCCCGATCACCTATCGCATCGAAGAGGTGCGGGACGGCCGGAGCTTCTCCACCAGGCGGGTGGTGGCCACCCAGGCCGAGCGGGTGATCTTCTTCATGGCCGCCTCCTTCCACCTGCTGGAACCCGGCCTCAACCACGCCGATGCGGCACCTGCCCGGGTCCCGCCGCCCCAGGACTGCCCGCCGCTGTCGGAGGTGCTGGGAGCCAGGTCGCGCCGCTCAGCCGAGGCCTGGCAGCAGGAATGGGGGGTGCTGGAGACCCGCTTCGCCTCCGACACGACCACCGTCGGGCCGCGCAAGGACGCCGCCATGAAGGTGTGGGTGCGGGCCGAGAGCCCGCTGCCCGGTGACCCGCGGCTGCACCAGGCAGTGCTGGCGTACCTGTCCGACCTGACCCTGCTCGCGGTCAGTACTGTCCCGCACCCCGTGGAGTTCGCCGGACCGGGCATGCAGGCCGCCTCGATCAACCATGCGATGTGGTTCCACCGCGCCGCCAGGGCCGACGAGTGGCTGCTCTACGACCAGGTCTCGCCCTCGGCCTCGGCCGGCCTCGGCTTCTCCTTCGGCAGGTTGTTCGCCGGCGGCCAGTTGGTGGCGTCGTGTGCCCAGGAGGGGCTGATCCGGATCACCGACCCTTCCGAGCTCATCTCCCGCGCCTGACTGGACAGTTCCCGCCGTCCTCGGCCCGAACGGTCCACCCGGGACGGCAAACGGCGTCCCGCCGAAGCAGGACGCCGTTCGCCGCTGTGACTCAGGCAGCAACCTCCGACTCGAGCCGGAGCTTTGTGATGGCGTGCCGCTCGATCTGGCGGACGCGCTCGGCGGTGATGCCCCAGATCGCCGCGATGTCGGCGAGCTTGGCCTGTCGGCCGTCCAGCAGCCCGTAGCGGCGGCGGACGACATCGGCGGACCGCTCGTCGAGCGTGCTGAGCATGGCGTCCAGCCGCTGACGGTCCTCGGCGTCCAGCACCACCTCGTCGGGACCCGGGCTCATCTCGCGGGCCAGCAGGTCGCCGAGGGCGGTGTCGCCGTCCTCCTCGACAGGGGCGTCCAGGGAGACGTGGTCACGGGCGAGCCGCAGCAGGTCGATGATCTGCTCCTCGGGCAGTCCGAGCTCGTCGGCGATCTCCGAGAGCTCGGGCTCGCGCCCGAACCTCCGCTCCAGGGTGCGGCGAACCGCCGAGACCTGGTTGACCTGCTCGGCGACGTGCACAGGGAGTCGGACGATCCTGCCCTGCTGGGCGATGCCGCGCGAGATCGACTGCCGGACCCACCAGGTGGCGTAGGTGGAGAACTTGAAGCCCTTGGTGAAGTCGAACTTCTCCACCGCGCGGATCAGCCCCGTGTTGCCCTCCTGAACCAGGTCGAGCAGAGGCATCTGCGAGCGGCCGTACTTGCGGGCGACGGAGACCACCAGCCGCAGGTTCGCGGTGATGAACCGCTGCATGGCGGCGTCGCCCTCGGCGGCGATCTGCTCGAGTTCCTCGCGGGTGGCTGAGACCTTGTGCTGCGCACGATCCTCGGCGGGGAGCCTGTCGTCCAGCAGGGCGTGGGCGTACTGACCGGCCTCGATCGCGCGCGCGAGTTCGACCTCCTCGGCTGCGGTCAGCAGAGCAGTCTTCGCAATCCCGTCGAGGTACAGCCCGACCGCATCCTTGCCGTCGATGCCGTCATTGAGTCGTACCCGGTGTGCAGTAGAGATCAAGGTTGTTCCTTCCGCTCGGCACCAAGTACAACGGCACCGACCGCGTTTTTCTGCCCCAGTACCCTGTGCGCGGACTCCGAACCGTCCCCGCGCGCGCAATCCAAGACCGTGGTAGTACGGCGGGTCCACCCACAGGCCGACCCCGCTCAGCGCGCGCTCAGCCGGGCCAGAGCCGGCTCTCAGGATCCGGTGGCCGGCTTGGTCTGCCCGATCAGCCAGGCGTACTCGAAGGCAAGGTCCCGCCACACGGCGTAGCGTCCGGAGACGCCGCCGTGGCCCGCCACGAGTTCGGTCTTCAGCAGCAGCCGGTCCGCCAGGCCTGCGTCGTGCCGTAGCCGGGCCACCCACTTGGCGGGTTCGGTCACCTCGACCCGGGTGTCGTTGAGGGACGCGGTCACCAGCACCGCCGGATAGTCCTGCCTCGTGACGTTCTCGTAGGGGGAGTAACTCTTCATCAGCCGGTAGGCCTCGGGGTCGTGGAGCGGGTCGCCCCACTCCTCCCACTCCGTGACGGTGAGCGGAAGGTCGGGATCCAGCACAGTGTTCAGCGGGTCGACGAAGGGCACCTGGGCGTGGACGGCCGCGAAGGCGTCCGGTGCCTGGTTGATCGCCGCGCCGACCAGCAGCCCGCCGGCGCTGCCGCCGGCGGCGGCCAGCCGCCCGACGCTGGTCACCCGCGACGCCACCAGGTGGCGGGCACAGGCCACGAAGTCGCTGAAGGTGTTGGGCTTCTGGTCGAGCCTGCCCCCCTCGTACCAGGCCCTGCCCAGCTCACCACCGCCGCGGACGTGCGCGATGGCGTACACGTAGCCACGGTCCAGCAGGCTGAGCCGGGGGATCGAGAACTGGTGGGGGTAGCTCACCTCGTACGCGCCGTAGCCCACCAGCAGGCAGCCCGCGGTGCCGTCCAGCGGGGTGTCGGCCCTGCTCACCAGCGAGATCGGGATTCTGGTCCCGTCCGCAGCGGTGGCCCAGTCGCGGCGCTGCACGTAGTCGCCGGGACGGTACTGCCCGAACTGCGGGTGGTCGAGCACCGGGCGCTGCTTGAGAACCCGCAACTCCCCGGTGTCGAGCAGGTAGTCGATCACCTGTTCCGGGGTGACCAGCGACTGGTAGGAGAGCCGGATCCGGTCGGTGTCGGCGTCCTCGGAACCATCGGCGTCGACCTGGTACAGCGCCTCGCCGAAGTCGATCTCGCGGCCTTGACCCACCGCGCCGTCCGGCCCGACGGGGGACACCACCACCCGGACCAGCCCGTCGCGGCGCAGGCTCGCGACCAGGGCGCGGTCGTAGGCCGACACGTCGAGCAGCCGGACGCCGGGCTCGCCCGGCCACACCGGCTCCCAGTCGGTCTCGGAGGTCGCCCACAGCGGGGCGGTAGCCAGCGCGAAGTCGGGCGCCCCGTCGTTGTGGACGATGAACAGCCGGTCGCCGGCGACCTCGACGTCGTACTCGACCCCGGGGCGCCGGGGGGTCACGACCCGGGGACGCGCGGCGTGGTCGGCGGCCTCGACCAGCAGGGTCTCGCTGCTGGTCTTGCTGCCCAGCGCAATCACCACCCAGCGGTGGTCGCGGCTGCTGCCGAGCTCCATCCAGAACCGCTCGTCCGGTTCGTGGTGCAGGACGAGGTCGCCAGTGCCGCCCAGGACGTGGCGGTGGGCGGTGTCGGGCCGCCAGGCGTCGTCAAGGGTCAGGTAGCAGAAGCTGTCGTCGCCACCCCAGCAGCCGCCGGCGGCGATCCCCGTGAGGGTGTCGCGCAAGAGTTGCCCGGTGCGCAGGTCGAGGAAGCGGGCGTCGTAGCGCTCGTCGCCCGCGGTGTCGACCGAGTAGGCCAGCAGGTCGCCGCCGGGGGAGACCAGCAGCGTTCCCAGGGCGAAGAAGGCCGAGCCGGCCGCCAGCGCGTTGCAGTCCAGCAGCAGTTCCTCGCCGTCCGGCAGCGTGACCGGATCGGGGAGGTGGTCGCGATCGGCCGCGGGCGCCCGGTGGTAGCTGGAGTAGTTCAGTCCCTCGATGGTGCGCGCGTAGTACCAGAAGCAGCGTCCGTCGGTGTGCCGGACGAACTCCGGCACGGACAGGTCGGTCTGCAGGGTACGTGCCGCGATGTCGGCGTAGACCTCCTGCCGAAGCTCCTCCTGGCCGGAAGTCACGGTCTCGGTGAAGGCGTTCTCGGCGGCGAGGTAGGCCAACAGCGCCGGGTCGTCCTTGTCGCGCATCCAGGCATACGGATCGGTTACCCGATCGCCGTGGACCTCCCGGGTGTGCGGCCGGCGCGGCGCGGTCGGCGGGACAGGACTGTCAACGTGCATGCCAGGAACCTTATTGGGCTGGACGCGCGACCGCGGGCACGCCACGAGCGGGACGAATCGCCCCGGCAGGGAGTTGGTTGGACCCCTGCGACGTGGCAGAATGGCGAGGTGAGCCATTGACAACTCCCGGTTGTCGTGCGCCCTGAATCGCTCGTCGAGAGGTTGCTTGTGTCCCCACGCTCCAGCGCTGCTACAGGATCCACGCCCGAACAGGACGCCCCCACCCCCCGCGTACGCAGCCGGAAGCCGGCAGTGGCAGCGGTGGCGGACCTGCCCACCAGGACGCGCGCCCCCCGCGGCGCCAAGGCACCTGCCAAGCCCACCCCGGGCAAGGACGTTCCCGAGGACGCCGACGACTTCGAGGCGGAGCCCGAAATCGTCGAGGTCGATGACGAAGAGGTGGTCATCGACGAGGACGTCACGGTCGAGGAGGTGCTCACCCCCGGTGCCCTCGAGGTGAAGTTCGAGCGGGAGGGCAACGATGTCGTCCTCACCGTCGGCGGCAAGAAGCGCACCCTCGACGAGGTGGACGACACAGGATTTGAGCCTGCCGAGGAGGCCAAGGTCGAGAAGGAACTGACCGAGGACGAGGGCTTCAGCCTCTCCGACGCCGACGACGCCGACGAGCCCGAACAGCAGGTGCTCGCGGCGGGCGCCACCGCCGACCCGGTCAAGGACTATTTGAAGCAGATCGGCAAGGTCGCGCTGCTGAACGCCGAGCAGGAGGTGCAGCTCGCCAAGCGGATCGAGGCCGGCCTGTTCGCCGAGGAGACCCTCCACGAGGGTGTCGACGTTCCCGCTGACCAGACCGCCGACCTGGAGTGGATCACCGAGGACGGCCGCCGCGCCAAGAACCACCTGCTCGAGGCGAACCTGCGGCTCGTGGTCTCGCTCGCCAAGCGGTACACCGGTCGCGGCATGCTCTTCCTTGACCTGATCCAGGAGGGGAACCTCGGCCTGATCCGCGCGGTGGAGAAGTTCGACTACACCAAGGGCTACAAGTTCTCGACCTACGCGACCTGGTGGATCAAGCAGGCGATCACCCGCGCGATGGCCGACCAGGCCCGGACGATCCGGATCCCTGTCCACATGGTGGAGGTCATCAACAAGCTGGCCCGGGTGCAGCGCCAGATGCTGCAGGATCTCGGCAGGGAGCCAACCCCGGAGGAACTCGCCAAGGAACTCGACATGACCCCTGAGAAGGTCGTCGAGGTGCAGAAGTACGGTCGCGAACCGATCTCGCTGCACACCCCCCTGGGCGAGGACGGCGACTCCGAGTTCGGTGACCTGATCGAGGACTCCGAGGCCGTGGTGCCCGCCGAGGCGGTCAACTTCACCCTGCTGCAGGAGCAGCTGCACGACGTCCTCGACACCTTGTCGGAGCGGGAGGCCGGGGTGGTCTCGATGCGCTTCGGCCTGACCGACGGCCAGCCCAAGACGCTGGACGAGATCGGCAAGGTGTACGGCGTGACCCGCGAGCGGATCCGCCAGATCGAGTCGAAGACGATGTCGAAGCTGCGGCATCCGTCCCGCTCCCAGGTGCTGCGCGACTACCTCGACTAGCCGCCCGCGGCCGCTTCCCGACAGTCTCACGGCGCGCCGTCCCGACGGGGCGGCGCGCGCGTGCCACCTCACTGGTCGGCAGTTAATTCTCCAGATGCTGTGATCTGCTCGTAACCCCCGCGTCATAGTGCTGACCGATCGATGCGGCTATCGTCACCCCATGGCAGCGCAAGAAGTCGGGTTCCCCGAGCCCTCTGACGTCCCGCTGGTCGTGCTGAGTGAGGTCAACAAGCATTTCGGCAGCCTGCACGTCCTGCGCGACATCAACCTGACCATCCACAAGGGTGAGGTAGTGGTGGTGCTGGGTCCCTCGGGGTCCGGGAAGTCGACGCTGTGCCGGGCGATCAACCGGCTGGAGACCATCGGGTCGGGCAGCATCACGATCGACGGGGTACCGCTGCCGGAGGAGGGCAAGGCGCTCGCGGAGTTGCGGGCCGACGTCGGGATGGTCTTCCAGTCGTTCAACCTGTTCGCCCACAAGACGATCCTCGAGAACGTGACGCTCGGGCCGATCAAGGTCCGCCGCAAGAGCCCCGACGAGGCCCGCAAGCTGGCCATGGAACTGCTCACCAGGGTGGGCGTCGACAACCAGGCCGACAAGTACCCCGCGCAACTGTCCGGCGGCCAGCAGCAGCGGGTGGCGATCGCCCGCGCGCTGGCGATGCAGCCCAAGGTGCTGCTGTTCGACGAACCCACCTCGGCCCTCGACCCGGAGATGGTCAACGAGGTGCTCGACGTCATGGTCAGCCTCGCCCGCCAGGGCATGACGATGGTGGTGGTGACCCACGAGATGGGCTTCGCCCGCAAGGCGGCCGACCGCGTCGTCTTCATGGACGGCGGGCAGATCGTCGAGGAGGGCACACCGGACGACTTCTTCACCAACGCCCAGACCGCCCGGGCGAAGGACTTCCTCAGCAAGATCCTCACCCACTGAACCGACCAGAAGACCACGCGAGATGACAGGAGGGACCATGAAGTACGCAAAGGCGGTGCTGGCAGCAGCATCGGCGCTGGCCATGGCAACCGCACTCACGGCCTGCGCCGGGGGCAGCTCGGCCGGCGGACCACCCGGATCCGGCGGCAAGGTAGTCATCGGCATCAAGTTCGACCAGCCTGGCCTCGGCCTGAAGGAGGGCAACACCTTCACCGGCTTCGACGTCGAGGTCGCCAAGTACGTGGCAGACAAGCTCGGTTACACCGAGGTGGAGTTCAAGGAGAGCCCGTCCTCGCAGCGCGAGACGCTGCTGGAGAGCGACCAGGTGAAGATGATCTTCGCCACCTACTCCATCACCGACGCCCGCAAGGAGCGGGTCTCGTTCGCGGGACCGTACTTCATCGCGGGCCAGGACCTGCTGGTCTCCGCCACCAACACCGACATCACGGGTCCCGAAGCCCTCAACGGGAAGAACCTGTGCTCGGTGACCGGCTCCACGTCCGCCCAGAAGGTGAAGGACACCCTGGCCAGCGACGTGCAACTGCAGGAGTTCGACACCTACTCCAAGTGTGTGGAGGCGCTGGCCGCCAGCACCATCGACGCCGTGACCACCGACAACGTGATCCTGGCCGGTTTCGCCGCGCAGCCGCAGTACGCCGGCAAGCTCAAGGTCGTCGGGTCCACGTTCTCCGAGGAGCGCTACGGCGTCGGCATCAAGAAGGGCGATACCGCGCTGTGCGAGGCGATCAACACCGCTCTCGCCGAGATGGTGACGTCGGGCGCCTGGCAGGCTGCCCTGGACAAGACCGTCGGGCCGTCGGGCTTCAAGCCGGACGAGGCGATGAACCCGCCGCAGGCCGACGCCTGCGCCTGAGTTGAGGCGGTTCCCCGGCCCGCTCCGGCGGGTCGGGGAACCCTGAGCAGGGGAGTTCCATGGAGGGGTTCGCGGAGCTGTTCGCGCGCTACGACGTGCTGGGCGCCTTCCTGATGACGATCAGGCTGACCTTCGGCGGGGCGGTCGGCGCGTTGCTGATCGGTACGGTGGTCGCCGTCTGCCGCGTTTCCCCGGTCGCAGTGCTGCAGCGGTTCGGCGCGTGGTACGTCACGATGTTCCGCAACACCCCGCTCACCTTGATCCTCGCGCTGTGCCTGCTCGGCATCAACAACATCCTCGCGATCCGGCTCGACCCGGCCAACGTTCTCGAGAACGCCTTCCGGTGGGCCGTCGTGGGCCTCGCCGTCTACCACGCCGCCTTCGTCGCGGAGGCGATCCGCAGCGGCATCAACACGGTCCCGGCCGGTCAGGCCGAAGCCGCCCGCTCGATCGGGCTGGCCTTCCTGCCCACCCTGCGCCACGTGGTGCTGCCCCAGGCGTTTCGCGGTGCCATCGCGCCGCTCGGCAACACCCTGATCGCGCTCACCAAGAACACCACGGTGGCCGCCACCATCGGGGTCGGCGAGGCAGCGTTCGTGATGCGCAACATGATCGAGTTCTCGCCCAATTACCTCTACGCGATCTTCTTCCTGATGGCCGCGGGCTTCGTCATCCTCACCCTTCCGATGGGGGTCCTGTTCACCTGGCTGTCGAACCGGCTGGCGGTGGCGCGATGAGCGCGCCGGTCGCCGTCCTCTTCGACGTCCCGGGGCCCCGGGCCAAGGCGAGGTACCGGGTCGTCGCGATCATCGGATCGGTGGTGCTGCTGGCGCTGCTGGTCTTCGTCGTCGTCAGGATGCTGGACCTGCCAGCCCCGGATCCCGCGGTCCGGCCGCGCAACAACCAGCTGGACGCCCAGAAGTGGTTGCCCTTCATCGACGGCTCCACGTGGGTCAACTACCTGCTGCCAGGGTTGCTCGGGACGATCCTGGCCGCCATCGTTTCGGTGGTGCTGTCGCTGGTCTTCGGCCTGGCTCTCGGCATCGGGCGACTGGTCCAGCTCCGCTGGGTGCGGTGGATCTGCGGGGCCTTCGTCGAGTTCTTCCGGTCCGTGCCCGTGCTGATGATGATGCTCTTCGCGTACTACGCGGGGCTGTTCGGACTGCGGATCACCGGCGACTTCCTGCCGTTCTTCGGCGTGGTGGTGGGGCTCACGCTGTACAACTCCTGCGTCATCGCCGAGCTGATCCGGTCGGGGGTGAACTCACTGCCGAAGGGTCAGGAGGAGGCGGGTCTCGCGATCGGCCTGACCCCGATGACGACGCTGACCACGATCCTGCTGCCCCAGGCGATCACCGCCATGTTGCCGTCCATGCTCAGCCAGCTCGTCGTCATCCTGAAGGACTCGGCGCTCGGGTACATGATCAGCTATCTCGAGCTGCTGCGGGCCGGCACCAACCTGGCGGCGGTGTTCGGCAACCTGATCCCGACCATGCTGGTCCTCGCGCTGATGTACATCATCATGAATTCGCTGCTGACCAGGGCCGCCTCGCTGGTGCAGCGCCGACTCCGGCGTGCGCCGCAGGTGATCGACCTCGACATCACCGCAGGCATGGTGCCGCAGCCCGCCTCCGAGCCGCAGGTTCCGCCGACCCTGATGCCGCCGCACGGGTCGGACGATCCGCCCACCCTGATCCACCACCGGCAGCGGCGCCACCCCGACGAGGGGTAGCGCTCAGCGCAGGTCGAGGTCAGGCAGTTCGTCGGCCGGCGTGAACCCGTGGACGGCGCCAAGGAAGGCGAGCGCTGCCTGGGCGGTGGCGATCTGGTTCTCGGCGCGTCGGAAGCCGTGCCCCTCCTCGGGGAACAGCAGGTAGGCGACCGGCAGCCCCCTGGCCCGTACCGCCTCGACGATCCGCTCGGACTGGCTCGGCGGGACCACCTTGTCCTGGCCGCCCTGCAGCACGAGCATCGGGCAGGAGAGCCGGTCGAGGTGGTGGATGGGGGAGCGCTGGAGGTAGACCTGCCTGCCCTCGGGATAGGGCGCGACGAGCCGGTCGAGGTAGCGCGACTCGAACTTGTGGGTGTCGGTGGCCAGCGTCTCAAGGTCGCCGACCCCGTAGAGGCTGATGCCGGCGGCGAAGACGTCGCTGCTGGTCAGTGCCGCGAGCGTGGTGTAGCCCCCGGCCGACCCGCCGCGGATCGACAGCCGGCGGGGGTCAGCCCTGCCCTGGCCGACGAGGGTGAGCGCGGCGTCCACGCAGTCGCGGACGTCGACGATGCCCCAGGCTCCCCGCAGCCGTTCCCGGTAGGCCCTGCCGTAGCCGGCCGAACCGCCGTAGTTGACGTCGAGGATGCCGATCCCGCGGGAGGTCCAGAACTGGGTGGCCGGCCGGAACTCCGGGCCGGAGAAGCCGGTGGGGCCGCCGTGGCTCCACACCTGCACCGGCGGCAGCTCACCCTGGGGCGCTGTGAAGT
>JAEYUH010000067.1 GCA_023432725.1 Actinomycetes bacterium
GATCTCGCCGCGGCCACCGCGGAGGCGGCGGCGGCCGACGTCGCGATCGTCTTCGGTTACCAGCGGATGGGCGAGTTCAGTGACCTCACCCACCTCAACCTGCACGGCAACGGCGACGCGCTGGTCGCGGCGGTCGCCGACGCGGCGAAGAAGACCGTCGTCGTCCTGCACACCGGCAGCGCGGTCGAGATGCCGTGGCTGTCGGACGTGGACGCCGTCCTCGAGACCTGGTACCCCGGGGAGCAGATGGGCACTGCGCTGGCGAACATCCTGTTCGGCAAGGTGAACCCTTCCGGCAAGCTGACGATGACGTTCCCGAGGTCGCTGGCCGACAACCCGCTGCAGACCCCCGAGCAGTACCCCGGGGTCTTCTCCGACGGCTCCACCACCCGGCCGGCGGGCAGCGGCGAGATCCGGCAGGTCAACTACACCGAGGACCTCAAGGTGGGCTACCGCTGGTACGAGGCAGAGGGGATCGACCCGCTGTTCGAGTTCGGCCACGGCCTCAGCTACTCGACGTTCACCTACGGCAAGCTGAAGGTCACGCCGCAGTCGGCGGGGACCGGCAAGGCCGGCCTGCGGGTGCGCTTCGACCTGAAGAACACCAGCAAGGTGAAGGGGACGGAGATCGCCCAGGTCTACGTCGAACTGCCCAGCCAGGCCGGCCAGCCGGCCAAGCGGTTGCTGGCCTGGAAGGCGGTGACGCTGTCACCGGGCCAGAAGAAGACGGTCAGCATCCGGATCAGCCCCAGGGACCTCGCCGACCTGCGGTTGCTGCAGTACTGGGACACCGGGGCGGGCGCCTGGCGCACCGCCACGGGCACCTATCAGGTGAGCGTGGGCGGTTCCTACGACACCGACCTGACCGCCACCTTCCGCATCAAGAAGTGAGCCCACGGTGGGGCGGGGCCGCTAGGTCCCGCCCCACCGCGCCGGCGCGGACCGGCTGCGGCCATCCCTAGAACGGGACCCCGCAGCGCAGCACGACGTTGGCGTACGGGGTGGCCTCACCCGTCCTGATGTACACCCAGGCGTCCTGGCTCAGGCGCTTGAGTTCCTCGTGCGGGACGAAGACCGGCTGGTGGGCGAGCTTCGCCACCAGGTCCACGACGCCCGGGTTCGCGGCGATCGCCTCCTCGGCCAGAACCGCCTGTTCCGTCACCAACTCCGCCGCCACCGCGGTGAGCACCTGGGCGAAGGTCGGCACGCCGAGTTCGACTGCGAGGTCGACGCACTCGACCCCGGACGGCCGGGGCAGGCCCGCGTCACCGACCACCACGAGATGACCGTGGCCCAGCTCGGCCAGGGCCCGCGCCAGCTGGGCGTTCAGTATCCCGGACCGTCTCATGCTCGTCCTTCCCGCGCTCGGCTGCCCCCGTCCGAGACTGTACCGAGCAGCCGGGCGGCGCGCCGCCGTCCGCGGCGTCACGACCCGTCCCGACGGGCACTCAGAACGGGCGCTCGTGCACCGACGGCGCGGCTTGCGCCAGGCGCAGCAGCCGTCGTCCGGCGAGGAGGCAGAACACGCTCCACGGCAGCAGGGAGGCGAGGGCGAAGACCATCCCCGGGGTGCCGAACGGCGAAGGGACGAGCATGAGCAGCCCCGCCGCCAGGGCCCACCAGGCGGTGGACCGGCTGAAGGTCGTGGTGGCACGCAGCAGCCAGGCGACGATGAGCAGGACGACGGCGCCGAGAAGGTAGTACGTCACGAACGCGGTGCCCTTCCACCCGGCGAGGACGGCCTCGCCCGCGGCGACGAGGGTGGCGCGGCCGGCCTGGCCCGCGGTGGCGTGGGCCTGGCCGAGGGCGAGCATCTCCAGGGCCGGGTTCGACGCGAAATACGCGGCCATCTGCAGTGTGCCCAGCCCGACCGCCGCAGCCGTGCCCGACCTGGACACCGGCCAGAGCGCGACGCCCAGTCCGAGGTAGAAGAGCCAGACCGCGACGTTGTTCACGAGGTACAGCGCGTCGAGGGACAGCAGGCCGATCACCGGCGCTTCGGACATCAACCGGAACACCTCTGCCACCGTGTGGACGGGCGGCCAGATCACGAACACCACCAGCTGGACGACGATGAGCGCCACCGACGCCAGCGCGGCGAACCCGCCCCAGCGCAGCAGGCCGGACCACCCGGTGGGCGCTGCCACCGCTGGATCGACACTGACGGACATGGTCTCCCCGCAAACTGGGCCCTGGCTGCCTCGCCCGACCCGCCTCCGACACTACTTCGCAGCGTCCGGCGCCGCCGACGAATGCGCGTCAAGCATTCGGTCCCGACGCACCAGTCCCCGGCTCCTCGAGGATGGTGACGTCCATCGGCATCCGGTGGCGGCGACGAAGGCGTCCGGTCAGCAGCCGGCGGAGCCCGCGTCCGAGCATGGTCGTCCGGGTGAGGTCGCGGTATTCCGCGGCGTCGGAGCTGACCAGGCGCAGCAGGGGCTGGGCGGCGACCTCAGGGGTCTGGCCCCACAGGCCCACGACGACCGGCAGCCCGCCCAGACGCTTGTCGAAGCCCGGCTGTGACGTGACCCTGCTCAGCAGGTCGGTGCTGACCAGCCCGGGGTTCATCCCGTGCACCCGGACGCCGCTGTCCCTGGTCTCGGCCCGCAGCGTCTCGGTGAACTGCCGCACCCAGCGCTTGCTCGATGCGTACGCGTGCTGCAGCGGGACCGGACCCTGGTCGCCGTGGCCGTAAA
>JAEYUH010000120.1 GCA_023432725.1 Actinomycetes bacterium
GGATCAAGAAGCTCGAACTGCACGACACCGATGTGCCGGAGGAGACCATGGTGGCGATCGCCGCCGCCGTGGCCGCCTACCTCGGCCACAAGGCGAGGAAGCGCCAGCGCCGCTTCGCCGCCGAGCAGAACTGGACGTCGAGCACCCGGCGTTCCCAGCACGTCCACCACCCGCTCTACTCGCGCTGATCGGTCTGGAAGGAAGACAGATGAAACTCAAGGTGACAGTCAACGACGTTCCTTACCTGATCGATGTGGAGGTCGAGGAGGAGGAGCCCCAGAACCTGGGGGCGATCGTGATCGGCGGCAGCAGCGGCGCGATCACGGTGCCCAGCACCGCCTCCGTGCAGGGTGCCTCCGCGAACGCGGTGGTAGCACCGCTGGCCGGCTCGGTGTTCAAGATCCTGGTCGCCGAGGGCGACGCGATCGAGGCCGGCCAGGTCCTGCTCGTGCTCGAGGCCATGAAGATGGAGACCGAGATCACCGCCCCCAAGGCGGGCACGGTCGCCGCGATCCTGGTCGAGAAGGGCAGTGCCGTCCAGGGCGGCCAGGCCCTGATCGAGCTCTCCGAAGAGGAGTGACCCCGAGGCGCTGACTCACTCGCGGTGGCCCGTCGGTTTCGGCGGGCCACCGCGCACGTGTGGGCACGGAACCCGGTCGCGCCCGGAGCGAGGGCGGGCGGTCCAGCACGACGGACTATCGCCACCGGCGAGCCGAGGCTGGCTAGGTTGCTGCCCATGGCACGGATCGGATTCCTCGGGCTCGGCCGGATGGGCTCGGGCATGGCTGCGCGGCTGCTCGGCGCCGGCCACGACGTCGCGGTATTCAACCGCACCCGGCAGCGCGCCGACCCGCTGGTGGCCGCCGGCGCCCGCTGGGCCGACACCCCGGCGGACGCGGCCGCCGGCGCGGACGCCGTCGTGGCGATGGTCAGCGACGACGACGCGTCCCGCTCGGTGTGGCTCGGACCGGACGGCGCGCTGGCCGGTTCGGCGCGCCGTGGCGGCTTCGCCGTCGAGTGCTCGACCCTGTCGAGGGGTTGGGTCGCCGACCTGTCCGCCGCGGTCGGTGCGTGCGGCCTGCGCTACCTCGACTGCCCGGTCACCGGGCTACCGGACGCGGCAGCCGAAGGCAGGCTGACCCTGCTGGTCGGTGCCGCCGTCGACGACCTCGAGGGCGCCCGCCCGCTGCTCGCCCCGCTGGCCGACACCGTGGTGCACTTCGGGCCGGTCGGAGCCGGGACCGCCTACAAGCTGATCGTGAACCTGGTCGGCGCCGTCCAGGTCGCAGGGATAGCGGAAGGCCTGGCGCTGGCCGAACGGGCCGGGCTGGACCTCGACCAGGTCGTCGCCACCCTCGCCACCGGGCAGGCGGCCAGCCCGCAGGTGGTCCGCAACGCCGCCATGATGGCGGCCGACGACCGATCGCTGATCTTCTCCGGCGCGCTGCGCCGCAAGGACACCGCCTACGCCCTTCGGCTGGCTCGCAGCCTCGGGGTCGGCGCACCGCTCGGGGACGTGGCGCTCGCGGGTCTGGACGAACTCGTCGCAGCCGGGCTGGGCACTGCCAACGAGAGCGCCATCTTCCAGCTCGCGCGCCGCCGCCCGGCCGCCCCGGAGGACCCGCGAGCTAGCTGATCCGGTACACCTTGTGGTTGGCGGCCTGGGCGCGCGGCCGGATCGTCAGCCGGTCGATGTTGACGTGCGCGGGACGGGTGGCCATCCAGCCGATCGCGTCGGCCACGTCCTCTGCCACCAGCGGGTTCGGTACCCCGGCGTACACCGCGTCCGCCTTCGCCTGGTCGCCGCCGAACCTGACCAGGGAGAACTCCTCGGTGCGCACCATGCCGGGGGCGATCTCGGTCACCCGGACCGGCTGGTCGACCAGTTCCAGCCGCAGCGCGCCCACCATCGCCCGTTCGGCGGCCTTGGCGGCGTTGTACCCGGCGCCGCCCTCGTAGGAGGCGTCGGCAGCGGTCGAGGTGACGAAGACCACGATCCCCTCCCCGGCGACCAGCGCCGGCAGCAGGGCCTGGGTGACCCGGGCCGCGCCCAGCACGTTCGTCCGGTACATCGTCTCCCAGGCGGTCAGGTCGGCCACCGCCATCGGCTCCTGGCCCACCGCTCCGCCGGCGTTGTTCACCAGCACCGCCACCCGGTCGCCGGCCGCCTCGGCGAGGGCCGCCACGCTGTCGGGCGAGGTGACATCGCAGACCACCGCCCGTCCGTCGATCTCCGCCGCCACAGCCTCGATCCGGTCGGCCCGACGGGCGGCGCAGAGCACCTCGAACCCCTCGGCTGCCAGGCGGCGGGCGGTGGCGGCACCGATACCGCTGCCGGCACCGGTGACGACTGCTACAGGACGTGCGCTCATGGGTCGATTCTGGCAGACCGTGCAGGCTCCGGCGGCGTCGTGGCGCGTCCGCCCCAAGCGGCCGCCCGCGTCGCAGAGCCACCCCCGACGCCGGTAGGCTCAGGCCCATGACTGCCACGTTGATCCTGCTCCGCCATGGTGAGAGCGAGTGGAATTCCAAGAACCTGTTCACCGGCTGGGTGGATGTGGACCTCAACGAGAAGGGGATCGGCGAGGCCCGGCGCGGCGCCGAACTTCTCAAGGCCGAGGGCACGCTGCCCGATGTGGTGCACACCTCGGTGCTGCGGCGGGCGATCCACACCGCCAACCTGACCCTCGACGGCTGCGACCGCCACTGGATCCCGGTGCGGCGCTCCTGGCGGCTGAACGAGCGCCACTACGGCGACCTGCAGGGCAAGGACAAGGCCCAGACCCTCGCCCAGTACGGCGAGGAGCAGTTCATGCTGTGGCGCCG
>JAEYUH010000127.1 GCA_023432725.1 Actinomycetes bacterium
CGGGTGGTCGGTCGGCAGGGCCACCACGAACTCGTCCATCCCGAGTTCGACCCTGCGGTAGCCGGGCGGCACGGCGGGTCCTTCGAACGGGAGCTCGGTGTGCACCTCGACGTCGGCCTCCCCCATCGCCTCCGACCCGTCGGATTCCTTGATCGACAGCTCGAGGGTCAGCCCAGGGAACTCCTGGCGCAGGGTCCGCGCCACCACCGGCATCCACGTGTAGGCGGCGGAGGCGAACGTGGCGATGGTCAGGCGGGAGGTCTCCCCGTCTCGCAGCTCGCGGCTGCGGGCGTCGAGATGACGCATCGCCTCCAGGACCTCACCGCTCGCCCTCGCCAGCTCGATGCCTGCCGGGGTAGGGCGGATACCGCGTCCGACCCGCTCGATCAGGCTGAACCCGACCTCCTTCTCGAGGGTGTGGATGTGCTGGCTGACAGTGGAGGGGGTGTACCCCAGCCGGTGCGCGGTGGCGGTCACCGAACCGCTCGCGACCACCGCCCGGAGGATGCGCAATTTGCCCACATCTAGCACGGCAGCATCATACGGCAGTACCGAACGATCATTCGGAAAAGGCGGCTTGTCCCGAATGATTGGCTGGGCCACGCTGAAGCCATGTTGGTCTACCGGGTCGCCGATCGCGACCATGAGCGCCTGGTCACCGAACTGGGGATCCTCGCCCAGTACGACGGTTCGCGCCCCTCCTATACCCCTCCCCGCCGCAGCCTGCTGTCCCGCCTCGCCCCACGCCAGGCTCGCCGGCCGGCTGCCGCCCTCTAGGGGCGTTCCTGCCGGACTCGTGACCCGGCGAGAGCGCCGCTGCGCGACAACGAGGTCGCGCGCACCGCGCCCCCGGGGGTCTTTGAGTGGAGACCCCCGGGGAAAGCGGGATCAGAGTCGATGCGTCGACAACGGCGTCGCGCAGACTGCGCCCCCCGGGGCCCCGCCAGGGGCCTCGGGGACAGCGCGGCCGTGACCAGCGACTACCGCTGCCCGCCCGGGTAGCCGGCCCCGAGGCCGAGCGATTCCGGACGGCTGTGCCGCCCCCAGAAGCCGCTCGGTGCGAACAGCCTGCCCACCACTGTGTCGAGCTGCCCGACGTCGGCCAGCAACTCGAGCACGGTGTAGCGGGTGCGGATCATGTGGGCGGTGAAGTGGGTGGCCCTGAACCGTGACTGGTCGATGCCGATCAGCGCCGGGTGGTGCGGGGCGCCCGCGGTGCGCAGCATGGCAGCCGCCTGCTGTGGGGTGACCAGCTGCGGGATCACGCGTTCCCTGATCCGCGGCCAGGACCGCTGGATCTGCGCCAGCCGCTCCCGCAGCTGATCGCCGCCGAGGTTCTTCGCCAGCGAGACCTCGACCGCCTGGTCGGCGAGCTGGGCGGGCACCGCGGCCCTGACCCTGGCCTCGACGCTGGCATCGCTCGGGGCCCGCGCCACTGTCGCCTCCACGTCGAGTCGGGTGAGGTCGAGGTCGAGGGCGAGCTCCCAGATCGCACAGGACGCGACCGTGCCCACCGCGACCTTGAAACCGTGGGACAGCGGCGGCTCCCAGTCCAGGCCGTGGCCCTCCATCTCCCAGATGTGCGAGAACTGGTGGCCCGCCCCGGAGGCAGGCCGTGAGCTCTTGGTCGCCTGCATCGCAAGGCCGGACAACAGGTTGCCCTCGGCCAGCCGCGCGATCGCCGCCGGGTCGCCGGCCGCAATCGCCGCCGGGTCCCCCAGCGCCTCGCCAAGGGAGTCCTGCACCAGGTGCCACACCTCGGGGTCGATCGGCTCCACACCCAGCCCGTCGGCCAGGATCCAGTCCGCGCCGGCGGGGATCTTCTCGATCAGGTCGCCGTAGCCGGTGGCGGTCAGCCGTTGCGGCGCCCGCACCATGATGTCGAGGTCGGCCACAAGGCCCGCCGGTGCGGGGCAGTCCCGGGTGATCTTGAACCCGTCGCGGGTGATGGATGCGCCGTAGGCGCTGTACCCGTCCACCGAGGCGGCGGTGCAGACGTTGAGGTAGGGGCGCCCAAGCTCACCGCAGGCGAGCTTCGTGAGGTCGTTGAGGGTGCCGGCCGCGATCGAGCAGGCGACGGTGTCCGGCAGCTCCGCCAGCCGCTCCCGCACGATCTCGACGTTGTCGTAGGACGCGTACAGCGTCGGGGTGCCGGGGAAGACCAGCGGGTCGGCGGCGAACTCGACGCCCGCGGCCGTCAGCGAGTCGAGCACCTGCTGCCCCGCCGCCGCCAGCGTGTTCCCGTCGGCCACCACCAGCACCTTCTTGCCGGGGAAGAGCCTGACGAACAGCTCGCCGGTACGGCCGACCACCCCGGCGCCGAACTCGATGGCGCGGGTCTCGTCGGCGTTCTGCAGCGCCCTGTCGAGCAGTGACACCGGGGCCCCGCGCTGATGGGTGGTGGCTGCCTGCGTCGTGCCGGTCATCTCGCCACCCCTACGGGAGGCTGCTCCTGCGACCAGCCGAGCTCGCTCCACACCTGCGCGGGAAGGATCTGGTCGACCCGCTCCACGACAAAGGTGGGACGCCGCCCCGCCGGGGTCGAGAGCACCTCGTCGAGCGTGGAGTCCCCTGTCAGCGGCATCGCCGAGGCCATGCCCGACCTGACCGCGAGTTCGATGTCGGTCTGCAGCCGGTCGCCCACCATCAGGCAGCGGCGCGGGTCGAGGTTCAGCCCTGCGAGCGCCTCGCCGACCATCGCAGGATCGGGCTTGCCGACCACCTGCTGGCACCGGGTGCCCGTGCTCGCCTCGATCGCCGCCACGACGGCGGCGCAGTCCGGTTCTCCCCTGCCGCCCGGGAACGGGCAGTACCGGTCGGGATTGGTGGCGACGAGGATGGCCCGCTTGTGGAACCAGATCGCGTCGAAGGCGATCTGCAGTTTGCGGTAGTCGAAGCCGCGGTCGTACGAGGCCACCACGATGTCGATCTCGGCGGGGTCCTCGCTCATCGCAATCCCCGCCGCCGCGAAGGCGTCGACGAGCGGTTGCTCTGCGATCGGGAACACTGTGGCCCCCGGGTGGTGGGCGAGCAGCCACCTGGTCATCGTCGCGACGGTGTTCGCGATGTCCTCCACCGGTGTCGGCAGGCCAAGCCTGCCCAGCTTCTCGGCATACTGTGCCGGGTCCTTGGTGGGGTTGTTGGAAAGGAACCGGACGGGGATCCCCCGCCGCCGGAGTTCCTGGACCAGCCGCCGGGCGCCGGGCAGTAACCCGTCGCCGAGGTAGATGGTCCCGTCCAGGTCGAACAGGTACGCGTCGTAGAGCCCGGTCGGGCGACCGAGGGCCATTGATCTTCACTCCTTCAGGAACACAGGGCTCCCCCGGCGCCGCCGTGTGGGAAGGGCGGCGCCGGGTGAGCCGTGGGGCGCCGCCGTCCGGGCGGCACCTACCGCTACCGGCGCACCGCTCGTCCGCCGGTAGCGGGGGAGGGAATCGGGGCGTGGGTGGCCAGTGTGACGGCCACGCCGGCCGCTACGGCTCCGGCGGGCCTGTCACACCCGTACGCCGACTCCCTGGCTCGCGGTGGCCCCGACAGGTGACGTGGGAGGTTGGCGTCACCTGCCGGGGGTCACCGGCAGGGCGTCAGGCGCCGTGGATCTCGGTGTAGAGCTCCGTCCACTTCTCGACGACGGCCTCGCGGTTCTCGGTCAGCCACGCCACGTCGCGCTCGACCCACTTGATGGAGTCGCTCGACGGCAGGAACTCGGAGTTGACCGGGGACGAGGTGGTCATCCGGACGGTGCCGACCGCCTCACCGAAGGCCACCTGGCCCTCAGGGCTCATGATGTAGTTGATGACCTTCTTGGCCAGCGGCGCGTTCGGGGCGCCCTGGATCACCGCGGTGCCGAAGGCGGAGGCAGATGTGCCCTCCTCCGGGTAGACCAGCTCGAGGTTCTGCGCGCCGCTCTTGATCAGCGAGGCGATCCCGTCCTCGTAGGTGAGGCCGGCCACGTATTCGCCGTCCTCGACACTCTTGAACGCCGCCGACGACGAGCCGGCGATCACCAGACCGTTCTCGAGCAGGCCACGGATGTAGGCCCAGGACTCGTCGGAGTCGTAGCCGTACACCGCCATGATGTTGCTGATGTTGTTCCACGCCGACGACGACGAGGTCGGATCGGCCATGATCAGCTTGCCCTTCAGCGCCGGGTTCAACAGATCCTCGTAGCCCTTGATCTCGATGCCCAGTTCGGCTGCGAGAGTCTTGTTCACAGCCAGCGCCACGGTCGAGAGGTGGTCGACGTTGTAGAAGCCGTTCGGGGACCTGTACGCCGGCTGCACCTGGTCCTCGTGGTCGGACAGCCAGTGCTCGAACAGCGCGGAGTGCTTGTCGCCGTCGGCGGTGTCGAGTGCGCCCCACATCATGTCGCCCTGCGGGTTGACCGCCTCGGACGCGATCCGGGTGGTCAGCTCGCCGCCGGAACCGTTCACGATCTCCACCTCGATGCCGGGGATGGCCTCACCGAGCAGGTCGGTCAGCACGGTGAGGTCGTTCTCGGTCATGCTGGAGTACAGCACCAGGTTCAGGTTCTCCGGGGCGTCCGAGCTGGCCTCGCCGCCGGGTGCAGCGCTCGGCTCGGCCGCGCCACTGCAGGCGGCCAGGGAAAGGCTCGCCACCAGCGCGATGCCGAGGGCTGCGAGCTTCTTGATCTTCACGGTGTGTTTCTCCTCTTCGTTGATGAGTGCGGGTGTCAGTAGGTCTTGCGGTTCCACGCGCCGGGCGGAGGGGCCCGCCGGGCGTCACATCTTGATGTCCTCGTCGCGGGTGATCTTGAGGTAGGCGAAGAGGATCGCGCCGGTGAGCACGGTGAGGATCGCGGAGAAAGCGCAGGCCAGCCCGTAGTTGCCTCGTGAGATCGCCACGTAGGCCGACATCGTCAGCGTGATCGTCTTGTTGTTGTAGAGGATGATCGCGCTCGACATCTCGGTCACGATCGCCACGAAGCTGAGGATCGCCCCCGAGGTGATGCCGGTCGCCATCATCGGCGTCGTCACGGTGAAGAAGGTCTTGAGCTTGGACGCGCCCAGGCTGCGGGCGGCCTCCTCCGTGGAGAGCGGCAGGTGCATCAACGTCGCGGTCGCCGATCTGATGGTGTACGGCATGCGCCGGATCACCAGGGCGATGATCAGGATCGCCGCGGAGCCGGTCAGCGCCAGCGGACCGCCGTTGAAGGCGAGCACCAGGCCGATGCCGATAACGGCGCCCGGCAGGATGTAGGGGATCATCGACAAGGTGTCGATGAAATTGTTGGCGAAGCTGGAGCGCCGCACCACCAAGTAGGCGATCAGGATCGACAGCACGATGATGATCGCCAGCGAGACGCCGCCGAAGTACAGCGTGTTCCAGATCGAGCGGCCCAACAGTCGGGTCGAGGCCAGCCGGTAGTTGTCCAGCGAGTAGCCGGGCAGGAACATGGCCGAACTGCTGTTCCGGAACGACAGGTAGATGATGTAGAGCTGCGGCAGGAAAGCCAGGCCCACCAGGCCGTACATGTAGATGTACATCAGTGCGCCGCCGAGCCCGCGCGGGTTCTTCTTGTCCACCGGGCGGCTGGCCTTGATGGAGAAGTTGAAGCGGCTGGTCGCGTACTTCTGCAGCAGGAAGACCGCGGCGGTGACCACGACGCCGATCACGCCGATCGCGGCGGCGAAGTTGTGGTTCTGGCCGGTCTCACCCAGGTACTGGTTGTAGATCTCGACGGTGAAGGTGCGGAACCCCTCACCGATCAGCAGCGGGGTGCCGAAGTCGGCGAAGGCGCGCATGAACACCAGCAGCGAGGCGGCCAGCACCGTCGGCATGGTCAGCTTGATGATGACCTGCCAGACCCGCTTCAGGCCCGTGCTGCCCATCAGCGAGGCGGCCTCGAGCAGTGAAGTGTCGATGCCCTTGAAGGCGCCGTTCATGTAGACCGACACCAACGGGAAGAGCTTCAGGCTCAGCACGAACACGATCCCGCCGAAGCCATAGATACTGGCCTCGAACGGCAGCAGCGTGGTGACCAGGCCGTTGCGGCCCATCAGCAGGATCCAGGCGTAGGCGCCGATGAACGGTGCCGACATGCATGACAGCACGGCGCCGATGAACAGGTACTTGGAGCCCTTGAGGTTGTAGTACGTGTAGAAGTACGAGAACGGCACGCCGATCGCGAGCGAGGCGACGGTGACGGCGATGCTGACCAGGAAGCTGTTGCGGATCGTGCCGAAGTAGTAGTTGCGCGAGAAGAACTTCTCGAAGTGGGCGAGGGTGAACCCGACGTCACCGTCGACGACCGACTCCTTCAACACCTCCCACAACGGGTAGACGAGGAAGACCCCGAACAACAGCAGGAGCCCGAGGGTGACCAGCATCCAGATGTCCGGACGCTTTGCCTGCCGCTGCCGGGTCGCCGCAGGGGCCGGCGCGCTGAGCAACGTCATGGGGCCACCGCCGCAGTCACTGCTTCGGCGTGGGCATCGTCCGGGTTCCAGGTGAGCAGGTTCCGGGAGCCGTCGGCGGTGAAGATGTTCACCTTGTGCACCTTCAGGCCGAGGTGGATCTCGCTGCCCGGTGCGAGCAGCTCCTCGATCTCCGACTCCTGCACCACCTCCACGCTGGTGCCGTCGGCGAGCCGGACGAAGTAGTGGGTGTTGAGGCCGAGGAAGACGCTGTGGTCTACCACGGCAGGGATGCCGGGCACCGACTTCGGCTGCAGGACGAACTGTTCGGGCCGGACGGCCGCCTTGACGGCACCGCCGTCATCCGGGGTCTCGGTCAGGCCGGGGATCTCGAACTCGGCACCCACGAGCTGCAGGTAACCGCGTCCCCCGCGCACCACGACAGTGCCGTCGATCACGTTCGAGCGGCCGATGAAGGTGGCGACGAACAGGTTCGCCGGTCGGTGGTACAGCTCGGGCGGGCTTCCCAGTTGCTGGATGACGCCGTCCTTCATCACCGCGATCCGGTCCGAGACCGCCATGGCCTCCTCCTGATCATGGGTGACGTAGACAGTGGTGGTCCCTACCTCGCGCTGGATCTGCCGGATCACCTCACGCATCTCAACCCGCAGCTTGGCGTCGAGGTTGGACAGCGGCTCGTCCATCAACAGCACGTCGGGGTTGGTCACCAGGGCTCTGGCCAGCGCGACGCGTTGCTGCTGGCCTCCGGAGAGCCGGTCGGGCATCTGGTCGGCCCACCGCTCGATCTGGACCAGCTCGACGTACTCCTGGGCCTTGGCGGCGATCTGCTTGCGCGGGAAATCCATGTTGCGCAGGCCGAACTCGACGTTCTTGCGCACCGTCAGATGCGGGAAGATCGCGTAGTTCTGGAAGACCATGCCGATGCGCCGCTTGGCCGGCTCGACGTCGTTGATCCGGGTTTCGTTGAAGTAGAAGTCACCGCCCTCGATGGTGTTGAAGCCGGCGATCATGCGGAGCATCGTGGTCTTGCCGCAGCCCGACGGCCCCAGCATGGTGAAGAACTCCCCGGCCCGGATGTCGAGCGAAAGCCCGGGGATGATCGTGGTGTCGCCATACCGCTTGACGGCGTCCCTGATCCGGATGTTGATGCTCAACTGTTACTCCACTTCACTCACGCACCGGATCCCACAGCACGGCCGGCGTCCTTGCCCACACTTGCCTGCGCGAGATGTCCTCGTCGCGGCCAGATAACGACACCGTAAGGCCGCTCATCGGGCCCGCAATCCACACAGCGGCCCGCGTGCTCATACGAGCAGAAACGATTAGGTAACGACGGCGGGGCTATCCTGAGCGCCGTTGGACGACGCGCCTGGCTGGCGCGGGTAGCGGCAAGGGGGTCGCAGGAGCAATGCGCGATGACAGTGGTCCGGGCGATCGGCCCTCCCACGAGGGCGCAGCGACGGACGGCCCACGCTGGACCGCGAAGATGAAGGCGCAGTCCCAGGCGCTCGCCACGAACCGGCGGATGATGATGCAGGTCAGCAAGCTGTACTACCTCGAGGGTCGCTCGAAGGTGCAGATCGCCGATGCCCTGGGCCTGTCCCGGTTCAAGGTCGCCCGGCTGCTGACTGACGCGCACGAGGCGGGGATGGTGTCGATCACCCTGAACAGCGGTGCCCCGCTGCCCGGCCTGTCGGACGAAGTGGCGAGCCACCTCGGGTTGGTCAACGTCCACGTGGTCGAGGTGTACGGCGACGAGAAGAGCGTCCGCGCAGCGGTGGGGCGGGCGACCGGCACCTACCTGCGCGACGCCCTGCGCGACGGTGACGTGCTGGGGATCGGCTGGGGCCGCACCCTGAACGCCATGTTCGACAACCTCGAGCACCTCCCCCAGATCGAGATCATGCAGCTGTCGGGACGCTTCCTCGGTGACGCCCACGACTCCGCCACCCAGCTCACCCGCCGCACCGTGGCACTGGCCGGCGGTGCGGTCAGCGCCATCCCGGCACCGTTCTTCATCGACGACGCCCGGCAGGCCAACGCGCTGCGCCGCCAGCCCGAGGTCGCGTCGGTGGTCGCCGGCTTCAACCGGCTCACCACTGCCGTCGTGGGGGTCGGGGCGGTGCACCCCCGTCCGATCTCGGTGGCGTACTCCCAGGGGCCGGAACGGTTCACCGCCCAGGTGCTGCACTCCGGCGCGGTCGGCGAGGTCCAGGGCAACCTGTTCGCCGAGGACGGCCGGACGGTCGAGCCCCGGCTGTGGCGCCACACCCTCAACATCACCCACGACCAGTTGCGCCGGGTCGGCCGGGTGGTCGCCGCGGCCGCCGACCCGGTCAAGGCCCGGGCGGTGCGGGCGGTGTGCTCCTCCGGGGTGATCACCGACCTCGTGGTGGACGTCGAACTGGCCAACGCCCTGCTCCGGCTCCCCCCGGCAGCGGCGCCGCGCACGGCGCCCCGGGAGTCGGATCCACCCGGATCGCGACCGTCCACCCGCTGAAGCTGCCAGCACTGCTCAGATGAGCGTTTCTGGCGGTGCGCGTCTGACGTCCGGGCCATCGGGCCCTAGCGTGAGGGTGAGGCCCGCCCCCGGGCGGCGGACCGGAGAGGTGGGAGATGCGCAGGCTGGTGGCGCTCGACATGGACGGCACCCTCACCCAGCACCGCACCCCGCTCGGGGCGCCGAACGCGGAAGCCCTGCACCGCCTCGGTCGCCACTACCCGCTGGTGGTGGTCGGGGCCGGCAGTTGCCAGCGGATCCACCGCCAACTCAACCAGCACCCGATCGACATCATCGGCTGCTACGGCATGGAGGTCGCCCGCTGGGACCAGCCGATGGGCGGTCTGGCGATCACCGCGACCACCCGCGTCCCGCCCCTGGACGAATCGGCACGCGCCGAGGTCCTCGCGGTGACCGACGACCTCCGCGCCCGCCACGGTTACACCCGTTTTGCAGGCGACGGGGTGGAGTTCCACGCCTCCGGGATGTTGACCTTCGCCCTGCTGGGCACCGACGCCCGGATCGAGGACAAGCTCGCCTTCGACCCCGACCGAACACGTCGCAGGGCGTTCTACCAGGAGGTGTGCGCGGCCTTCCCCGGATACACGGTGTTCGTCGGGGGCTCCAGCTCGTTCGACATCGTCCCGCGTCCCTTCGACAAGCTGTACGCGCTGCGGCACTACTGCGACCCACGAGGCATCCCGCTCGGCGAGGTCACCTTCATCGGCGACGACTTCGGCCCGGGCGGCAATGACGAGCAGGTCTACCACTCCGATGTGGAATTCTGGCCGATCGAGGACTACCGCGACTTCCCAAACCTGGTCGCCCGGCTGACCCGCACCGACGCCGCCTGAGCCCAACCCGCTGAGCGCTCCTCCCGCCTGCCGAGGGCTCCCCACAGGGGGAGCCCTCGCTGTCTGAGGGGGGCCCTCGACGGTGGTCCTCCCCCGGCGAAACACACGTCGGCGGTTGCCGTCCACCTCACGAACCGCCTGTGACCAGCGCGATCGCTGCTTCTCAGGACGGGTTTCGTCGCAAGGTCGCTGGGTACCGGGACGGGGGTCGGGCTGCGGCCCACGAACCACGGCCGCACAAGCAGACCAGGACGGGAGTAGCGATGACGCACGAGAACATAGGGACCGGTTCGCCGGTCCCCGAGGACCAGAACACTGAGCAGGCCGGCTACCGGGGATCGGAGTGGAGCTCCGCGAACCCGACCTCCGCACCGGGCACGACGGGTGAGCGCGTCGAACCGGCAGCCGGCTTCGCCACCGGCTCCGTGGCGAGCGAAACCAGCTCGGTGACCAGCGACGCCGGATCGATCGAGGGCCACAGCACCACCGAGCAGGTTGCCCGGGGCGTGGAGAACGTGAAGGACGCCGCAGCCAGCGGCGCCGCCGACGTGAAGGAGACCGCCATGCAGCGCGGCGGCGACGTGGCGGCGGTCGCCAAGGACGAGCTCGGACGGGTGGCCGACGAGGCCCGCACCCAACTGCGCAGCCTGTGGGGCCAGACCAGCGGGCAACTGCGGGAGCAGGCCAGCGCCGGCAAGCACCAGCTCGCCGACCTCTTGCACGGCCTCGCGGGCGAGCTGGGCGAGATGGCATCCAAGTCCGACCAGGCCGGTCCGCTGACCGCGTTGGCCCGGCAGGGCGCCCAGCGCGGCGGTGAGCTCTCGCACTGGCTGAGCACCGCCGACCCGGGCGACGTGATGGCGGAGATCCGGCGGTTCGCCCGGCGGCGCCCCGTCCTGTTCCTGGCCGGCGCGCTGGCCGCAGGCGTGGTGGTGGGACGGCTCAGCCGTGGCCTGATGGCGCAGGACGAGGTGGGCACGTCGCCCTCCGGGCCGCAGTTGGCGGCCGGGCGGACCTCCGCTGCGATCTCGGCCGGGTACTCCCCCACCTACGCCACGCCGGGGGCGACCCCCGTCGCCGAGGCCGGGGACGACACCGCCTACGCGGGCTCTTCGACCGGCGTGATCGGCAGCACCATCCCGCCGGCAGGGACGACCCCGGCAGTCACCGAGCCGGGAGTGCACCGATGACCAACCCCGACGAGGCGACGCTGCCGACCCGCGGCGCACCCGCCTCCGCCTACGATCCGGCGGTCGCCGGCTCGCCCAGCAGGGCGGTGCCGGACCGCTCGATCGGTGAGGTGATGGGCGACATCAGCCGCGACCTGTCCACCCTGATGCGCCAGGAGGTCGCCCTGGCCAGGGCCGAGCTCAGCGACTCGGCGACCAAGGCGGGCAAGGCGGCCGGAATGCTCGCGGGCGCCGCCACCGCCGCCTTCCTGACCCTGCTGTTCCTCTCGCTCGCGCTGGCGTGGGCGCTGGGGACGGCGATCGGCTTCGGCTGGGCGGCGCTCGTCGTCGGCCTGCTGTGGGCCATTGCTGCGGCGGCGCTGGCCATGACCGGCCGCTCGGAGCTGGGCCGCGTCCGCGGCCTTCCGAAGACCGCAGAGACCGTGAGCAAGATCCCGAACGCCCTGAAGGGCAATGAGGAGGAGAACCGATGACTACCGAAGACCCCACCCGGCTGAGGACCCAGATCGAGCAGACCAGGGCGAGCCTGTCCGACAACGTCGACGAGCTGGCCTATCAGGCCAACCCCGTCCACATGGCCCAGCGCCAGGTCTCCAAGGCGAAGGCTTTCGGTTCGCGCCTGCTCGACCGCATCCTGGGCGCCGCCGAAGACCTGAAGGAGAGCGCTGTCGGAGCGATCCAGGGCACCGCAGGCGACCTCTCCGAGCGCGCGTCCGATGTCGGCCACGATCTCGCCGAACTGCCCCACACCGCCAGGCAGCAGGCCCAGGGCAATCCGCTGGCGGCCGGTGCCGTCGCGTTCGGGATCGGGCTGCTGATCGCGTCCGCCTTCCCCGCCTCCCGCAAGGAGCAGGAACTGGCCGAGAACCTCAAGGAACAGGCCCGCCCGCTCACCGATCAGGTCGGCGCCGCGGCACGCGAGGTGGTCGATAATCTGGCCGAGCCGGCCAGGGAGGCTGTCGAGTCGGTGAAGGACACCGCCGCCGAGGCGGTCCACACCGTCCAGGCCGAGGCCGGCGATGCCGCCGCGGAGGTGAAGGACGTGGCCTCCGAGTCCGCCGCCCAGGTCTCCGACGAAGCACGGGACGCCGCCCGCCAGGCGCGGGAGCAGTAATCCGGCAACGCTCCCTGCGGCACGAGGCTCCCCGGCTCCGGCTGGGGAGCCTCTGTCGGTTCAGCCCCGGGCGGGAGGCGTGACCGCGGGCGGGCGCCGGGATCGCTAGGATCCCGAGGGTGCCCGAGGTGATCATCTCCCCCTTCGACCCTGCCAGGGATGTCGAGGCGATCGTCAGCTTCCTGGCGTCGAACTCCTACCCGTTCCACGTCCGTCAGTCGGTGTCCGAGGCGGACGCCAGGGCGCGTGTGAGCAGCGGCGCGTACTGGTCGCAGGAGAGTATCGGCCACTGGGTGGAGGTCGACGGCGTCCGGGTAGGGATCGTCGTGCTGGAAGATGTCGAGGACATCGAGGACGGCGGCGCGCCGCTGTTCGACCTGCGGCTGGCCGAAGCGGTCCGCGGCCGCGGGCTGGGCGAGCCGGTGCTCCGGGCGTTCACCAGCCACGTCTTCGGCCTGTACCCCGACCTGCACCGGATGGAGGGTCAGACCCGCGAGGACAACATCGCGATGCGGAAGGTCTTCGTCCGCTCCGGGTGGATCAAGGAGGCCCACTACCGGCAGGCCTGGCCGGTCGAGGGTGGCCCGCCGAAGGCGTCGGTCGCCTACGGCATCCTGCGCCAGGACTGGGAGACCGGAACCGTCACTCCAGTCGACTTCGACGACCTGCCCGCCTGACCGGCGCCGAAAGCTGGCGTTGACTGCGGGGTTTCCTCGCGAGTTCGAGAGGAAGACTCACAGTCAGGCGCGGTCCGTCGCCAAAGCCCCAACCCCTAGAGAATGAGAACGTGGGCGACGGCGGTGACACTTGTGCCACCGTGTCCGTCGTGGACGTGCTGGCGGCCTTCGGGAGCGGAGCGGTCGCCGGGCTGGGAGTAGCGATGCCGCTCGGCGCGATCGCTGTGCTGCTGATCGGCGAGGGGGTCGCCC
>JAEYUH010000210.1 GCA_023432725.1 Actinomycetes bacterium
CGGCGCAGTTCCTGCGTGATCTGCTTCAGCACGGCGCTGGTGATGATCGCGAAGATGATGCCGAACCACCAGCTGCCGCCGCCGAAGATCAGGACGGCGATCACGGCGGGCCACAGCACCCCGGACAGCACGCGCAGCACCGATTCAACGACGCCGGGCGGGGGAACCTTGGCATGCGGCACGAGGACGGAGCCGGTCACCACGTCCGGCAGCGGGGGCGGGGCCGCCGGCTGCAGCCTCGGGTTCTGGTACGACAGCTCGGGCTCGGGCTCCTGGTAGCCGGGGGCGAACGGCGGCTGCGTCCACTCCGGCTCGGGCTCCTGCTGGGGCTGCCAACTCGTGCTCACCAAGCCATCGTAGGCGCGCAGGTGGCGGACGGGGAGGGGCGCCGGCGGTGATCCGGGGAGTGATCGGGCGGATCACCCAGTGGGCGGTCAGGGTCCATGGCCCGAGACGGCCGCGCCAGCGGTTAGGGTGGTCCAGGCCCGGTGGACCGGGCGCAGGCAGGAGGCTCACGCAGGTGCGGGTGGTTCAGAAGTTCGGCGGATCGTCGGTGGCGGACGCCGAGAGCATCAAGCGGGTGGCGCGACGGATCGTCGCCACCCAGGCGCGCGGCAACGAGGTGGTCGTCGTGATCTCGGCGATGGGCGACACCACCGACGAGCTGATGGACCTCGCGATGCGCGTCTCCCACGACCCGCGGCCCCGCGAACTCGACATGCTGCTGACCGCGGGCGAGCGGATGTCCGCCGCGCTGCTGGCGATGGCGATCAACGACCTCGGCGCGACCGCCCGCTCGTTCACCGGCTCCCAGGCCGGCGTGATCACCACCGGCACCCACGGCAACGCCCGGATCATCGACATCACCCCCGGCCGGATCGTCTCCGCCCTCGACGAGGGCGACATCGTCATCGTCGCCGGTTTCCAGGGCGTGTCGCAGACCTCCAAGGACGTCACCACGCTCGGACGCGGGGCGTCCGACACCACCGCCGTGGCGCTCGCGGGCGCGCTCGGCGCGGAGTACTGCGAGATCTACACCGACGTGGACGGGGTGTTCACCGCCGACCCCCGCATCGTCCCCGGCGCCCGGCAGATCGCCGCGATCAGCTACGACGAGATGATGGAGCTGGCCGCGAACGGCGCCAAGATCCTGCACCTTCGGTGCGTCGAGTACGCCCGCCGCGAGAACGTCCCGGTGCACGTCAGGTCGTCCTTCTCGGAGCGACCCGGCACCTGGGTCAGGGACATCAACTACCAGGAGGCTGGCATGGAGGAACCGCTGATCTCGGGGGTCGCGCACGACCGCAGCGAGGCGAAGGTGACCGTCGTCGGGGTGCCCGACCGGGTGGGCGAGGCGGCCCAGATCTTCACCACCGTCGCCGAGGCCGACATCAACATCGACATGATCGTGCAGAACGTCTCCCGCGAGCACGAACAGCGCACCGACATCTCCTTCACGCTGCCACAGAACGACGGCAGCAAGGCGATCGCGGCGCTGCGGGCCGCGCAGGCCGAGATCGGCTTCGCCGACGTGGTCTACAACGACGCGATCGGCAAGGTCTCGGTGATCGGGGTCGGGATGCGGTCCCACCCCGGGGTCACCGCCCGCTTCTTCCGGGCGCTGGCCGACGCCGGGGTGAACATCGAGATGATCTCGACCTCCGAGATCCGGATCTCGGTGGTGGTGGCGATCGACGACGTCGACCGCGCCGTCCGGGCCGCCCACACCGCCTTCGGGCTGGACTCCGACGAGGCCGCGGTCGTCTACGCAGGGACCGGGCGCTGAAGCTCCCGATCACCGGGGCGGTACCCGCCCGTCCCCGGCCCGCTGTCGGGCCCCGGTCACGACTCCCGCATAGACTGACGACGTGATCTTCAAGCGCGTGGGCGAGGCCCGGCCGTACCCCGAACACGGGTACACCCAGAAGCAGTGGGCGGTCATCGCCCCGCAGCAGGTGCGGCTGGACGAGCTGGTGACCACCAAGCGCGTGCTCGATCTCGAGCAGCTGTTGGAGGATGACTCGACCTTCTACGGCGACCTGTTCGCGCACGTCGTGTCGTGGCAGGGCGACCTCTACCTCGAGGACGGGTTGCACCGCGCGCTGCGGGCAGCGCTGCAGCAGCGCCAGACCCTGCACGCCCGGGTTCTGGAACTCAAGTAGGCTTGGTCGGGTTCGGCAAGCCCCAGGAGTAGCGAGTGCAGACCTTCAGACAGATCATCCGGGTCCTCAAGACCCCGGTGACCCTGCTGCTGCTGCTCGCCTTCGTCGGGTACGGGGCCGCCTGGGGCTACGAGCACGCCACCGCACCGCGTCCGGCCCGTCCGGCCGCCCCGTGCGTGCCGATCGACGTCGGCGAGGAGCTGACCCCCCGGTTCGTCCAGGTGCGGGTGCTCAACGGCGGCACCCGCGGCGGCCTCGCCAAGACCACCGCCACCTTCCTGCGGGCCTACGACTTCCGGGTGGTCAAGGTGAACAACACCGACGAGCGCCTGGAGAACACGGTTATCGTCGGCAGCTCCCCCGATGACCCCGAGGTGCAGCTGCTGCTCGGCTTCTTCAAGGACGCCACCGCCCGCGGCGACGGCAGGGCCGACCACGTGGTCGACGTGTTGCTCGGCGACAACAGCTCGCGGATCACCAACCCGAAGGTCACCTCGATCCCTGTCGACGGCCCGGTCTGCCTGCCGGCCGACACCAGGAAGCCGTCCGCCTCTCCGACGCCCACCGCGCCGAGCCCCTCGCCGACCAAGTCGTAGCGGGACGCCGGCTCAGCCCTCTTTCCAGCGCGCCAGCC